>CAYTHH010000001.1:0-88023 GCA_964437545.1 uncultured Candidatus Saccharibacteria bacterium
TAACCCAACATCTCACGACACGAGCTGACGACAGCCATGCACCACCTGTCATATTACCCCGAAGGGAAATTGCATTTCTACAACTGTCAATACGATGTCAAGCCTTGGTAAGGTTTTTCGCGTTGCGTCGAATTAAGCCACATGATCCACCGCTTGTGTGAGTCCCCGTCTATTCCTTTGAGTTTTAGCCTTGCGGCCGTACTTCCCAGGCGGGATACTTAACGCGTTAGCTTCGCCACTTGAAGGGTCGACACTTCAAGTAGCCAGTATCCATCGTTTACAGCGTGGACTACAAGGGTATCTACATTATGTTACTCATTTCGCAAAGATTGCGAATGGACATAGTTATTTCTACTATGTTCTGCATGTTACCATGCAGTTCGGACTATATCATATCCCGCTTCAGCGGGATCTCGGCGTATAGTCTCTACGGGGTTACTGGAAACTTATATCTATATTCAGGTAATATATACTCTTCCACTAATTCCCATAATCGTCCTATTTGTGATTTTGGGAAATAAATGATGACTTTTCCTCTATTTTTTCGAGCAGTAGCAATCAGCTTAAAGTTTTTCTTTAGTGCTGAAATGAGCCTTTTTACTTCATAGTTTGTAAAACTATGAGTTTGAATAGTTAATCCAACATTATCTTTCGATCCATCATCCATTATCCATACTGCTAGTGATATCGGATGAATTAATAGTCTATCGATATTTTTAGGAATAATTTTCTTCTTGTTTTTATAGAATATTCGATTTAATCTAGTAAAATCAGGGTGAGTCAAGGTGACAAATTGAGCAAAGTAATATGTTTTTCCCTTTACTATTTGTTCAAATTTATTGACTAACATTCCTGTTACTTCAGTGGATTCTCTTCGTTTCCATCTTAATAATGGTAACTGACGAAGAGAATGCTTAAAAAATACTCTACAATCTTTGCCCTTAAGATGAATATTTGCATCTCCAAGCAAAGAACCGATCAAAATATTCCTTTGACGATCGGAAAGAACAAAGCTTAATTTCTTTCTTCGATGTCTAATATTTACCATGAATACAAATATAAGTTTCCAGAACTTCCCTCGGTATTTTCCATTCATTGAATGGATTTTTACCGATATAGCCAAGTTTGCTTTCTGTTGTTGCCAACAGAAGGGACTAGCTCCCAATCTCATTTTACCATGAAATTGGATACCCATACCAATCCTTTTTGCTCCCCACGCTTTCGTCTCTCAGTGTCAGGATTGCCCTAGCTGACTGCCTTCGCTTTTGGTGTTCCGGTCGATATCAATGGATTTCACTCCTACACCGACCGTTCCGTCAGCCCCTAACATCCTCTAGCTAGATAGTATCTTCAACAGCTCAAAGGTTGAGCCCTTGAGGTTTAATTAAAGACTTGTCTTGCCACCTACAGACGCTTTACGCCCAATAAATCCGGATAACGCTTGGGGATTCTGTATTACCGCGGCTGCTGGCACAGAATTTGCATCCCCTTATTCCTAGGGTACCGTCACCCTTGCGGGTTCTTCCCCTATAAAAGAAGTTTACACCCCGAGGGGCTTCTTCCTTCACGCGGCGTCGCTCGGTCAGGGTTTCCCCCATTGCCGAATATTCTCGACTGCTGCCTCCCGTAGGAGTAGGGCCCATGTCTCAGTGCCCTCGTTGGGGGTCGAACTCTCATTCCCCCTACCCGTCATAGCCTTGGTGAGCCATTACCTCAACCAACTAGCTGATAGGCCGCAGACTCATCCCATGGCGCCTTTGATTGCTCAAGAGCTTTAAATGAGAATGTCATATGACCCCTCATTATTATCAGGTATTAGTCCACCTTTCGATGAATTATGCCTGTCCTTAGGGTAAATTATCTACGTGTTACTAACTAATTCGCCACTATCCCGCAAAATGCGGGACCGTTTGACTTGCATGCCTTATCCACGCCGCCAGCGTTCATCCTGGACCAGGATCAAATCCTCAGAATAGCTTGAGACATAAAATGTCTCAAAACAATAAATATCGGGACAACTCTAAAAAACTTTTTATTTGATCTTATGATCCTCAAATTGTCAATGTTCTTGCACTTTTAGGAATAAAAAGCAGGAAGACACTTCCTGTTTTACTTTAATGTGTCTTTGTCTTGTTTCCTAATTCATGTTTTTTTCAGCCATTGTTCTTAAATTCTTGTTAACTTGTAGTTAACTTATGGCTAGTATCATTTTAAAGGATGGGCTTGATTTGTCAAGTAATCCCTTGGTTTTTTTAAATAAAAGTTTTATCGTTCCTTGAGCCGACAGAGGGATTTGAACCCCCGACCTACTGTTTACAAAACAGTTGCTCTACCCCTGAGCTATGTCGGCTTAGACGGGCTAGCCAAAAACAGTTGCTCTTCCCGGGCGATTTGTAAATCGCCCATTGAAGGTAAATAGCCTTCAATCCATTGAGCTACCTCGGCAGATTATCTTTTTTCTTTTCTGCTTCCAGTTTTTCCCAGTAATTATCGTCTTTTGTTTCTTTATCATTATTCTTCTTTTTTGCCCTAGCTCTTAAAGACTCAAGCCAGCTTGAAACTTTGCTTTCTACCCTTAAAGTAAAAATCCTTACCTTAGAGAGAATTTTTTGCAAAAGAACTTCAAAAGAAAAATCTTTTAAAAATGGCAAACTTCTTATTCTTTCTTTAGTAGTTTCTAAAAAGTTCGTTAAAATTCTTTTTCTAGTTTCAAAAACCGGACTAGTTTTTGGCAGATTCGCCAATAAAGGCGCCTTATTATAAAAAAGAGCCAGCATACCAATTAAGCTGCTAAAGAAGATTATTTTAACAATAATAGCTAGAACAAACATTATCTAAATTTGAGGTTTGCGAGAATAAGCAAGCTTGTTTCTAACAAAATCAAGATTATCTTATATTTAGCCGTTTGAAATCTCTAACGACAATATTTTCACCGAGTTTAGCGATGACATCAGTGATGAGCTCTTTGATTTTTTTAGAGTCGTCCTTAACCCAATTTTGTTCAAGCAAGCAAGTTTCTTGCTTGTATTTAGTCCATTTGCCCTCAATAATTTGATCAACTATTTTTTGATCCTTGCCGGTTTCAGCAATTTGTTCTGCATACATAACTCTTTCTTTTTCTTTTATTTCTTCAGGAATGTCCTGTTCTGAAACAAAACTAGGGTTGGCGGCAGTAATATGAAGACAAAGTTCATGGGATAAATTCTGAAAGTCTTTGGATTTGGCGACAAAATCAGATTCACACCTTAGCTCAAGAATCACTCCCACATTTTTATTAGGGTGAAGGTAGGAATCAATAATTCCCTCTTTAACCTCCCTTTCCACCTTTTTTTCAGCCAAAACCTTTCCCAGCTTTTTTAATATTTCCTTGGCTTTGGGAATATTTCCTTTGGATTTTTCAAGAGCCTTTAAGCACTCTTTAACAGGCGCCGAAGTTTCTTCGCGAAGCTGTTTTAATTGTTCTATATTAGCCATATTAGGCCTTTTTCTTTTTATCTTCAAGTTTTTCTTTCTTTGGTTCTGCTTTTGTTTGTAATATTGCTTCTTTGACCCTGTCTAGAATATATTTAACAGATTTGACCGCGTCGTCATTAGCAGGAATTGGATAATCAGCCAGACCCGGATCAATATTAACATCAGCAATGCCAATAATCTTTACATTCTTTTTTTTGGCCTCTTTGATTGCCAACAAATCTTTTTTCATGTCGCAGACAAAAATTACTTCGGGTATTTTATCCATATTAACAATCCCGCCCAGCCGTCTTTCTAGACCTGCCATTTCCCTGTCAAATTTAGCCCTTTCTTTTTTGGTATATTTTTCCAATAAGCCTTCCTGCTTTTGCTTTTGCAAGCCTTTAAGGTAAGTAACTCTTTTCTTTATAGTTTCAAAGTTAGTGAAAGTTCCTCCTAGCCAGCGCTCAGCCACATAAGCAGAGTTGCAGTCTTTAGCTGTTTCTTCAACAATCTTTTTCATCTGAATTTTGGTGCCGATAAAAAGAATTTTACCATCATTTTTAATCACCTCTTGGATGAAAGCGATAGCTTCCTTCAACTTCTCAGTTGTCTTTTCCAAGTCAATAATTTGAACGCCGTTTCTAGTGCCAAAAACAAAAGGCTTCATTTTAGGATGAGCAACGGAAGTACGATGACCAAAATGCATGCCAACTTCGAGCATTTCTTTTGGGTCTATATTGAATTGTAATTCTGATTTTGACATAAGTTCTTAAAATTAATAACGAGTACGATATATTGAGTTTTCCACTCACTATAGCGAGTATGATATGTTGCTTCGTCTACTATAAAAAAACGATTAAAGTTTCTACTAATTTGTATAACATTATTTTTAGGCCATGGCAATCCGTGGGTTGATTTTTTTAGCTTATCGGTGTATTATGAATAATAATTAAAATTTAATTATTTAAGAAAAAATTAGTCTTTAAGAATCACTTAAATAAAAGAACTAAAGTTGATTAATTAAATTAAATAATATGAACAAGATTTTAGATGTCTTTTTTCTCATCATTTTATTGGTCTTGCTCTTTTTTGCACTTAAGAAATACGTAATAATGAACTAAGAATTCAGAATACCTCGAGAAGCGAAACTCTGTTTCGTTATTAAATAACATAATACGATATTCAACTAAATAATATGACATAATACGATATTCAACTAAATAATATGACATAATACGATATTCAACTAATTTTAAATGATATGAAAAAGGATATTCACCCCAAATATCATAAGGAAGTCAAGGTAAAATGCAGCTGCGGCAATGTTTTTACTATTGGTTCGGCCAAAGACTCTATTGAAACAGAAATTTGTTCAAATTGCCATCCTTTTTATACCGGCAAAGAAAAACTTATTGATAAAGCCGGTCAAGTTCAGAAATTTAAAGATAGATTAGCCAAAAAGAAATAAGCGAGAATGGATCTTAGTCGTTTTCAGATAGACAAAGACTATCAAAAGCTTATTGAGGAGCTCAGCGATCCTGAGATAGTTTCTGATTTAGAAAGATTTGAAAATTTGTCCAGGAGAAAATTTCAATTAGAGTTAATTATAGCTAAATTAACAGCGATTGAAGAAACAGAAAAACAAATTAACGAGAATAATTCAATTATTTCTGCTGGAGAAGATAGAGAATTACTTTCGTTGGTTTCCGAAGAGCAAAATATCTTAGGAGAGCGTAAAAGGTTATTAGAAACAGAACTCGAGGCTTTATTTAAAGAGCAAGCTGAATCAAAAACTCCAGCCCTGAAAACAGCGGCTATTATTGAAATTAGGGCCGGAGTTGGTGGCGATGAGGCAGCTCTTTTTGCCCAAGATTTGTTCCAAATGTATTCTGGCTTTGCCAGATCCCAGGGTTGGCAGGAAACAGTCTTAGATTCATCGCCAACTGGATTGGGGGGGTTAAAAGAAATCATTTTTGAACTAAAGCCTTCTTCTGGAAAAGGAGAGAATAATGATGTTTTTGGATTAATGAAATATGAGGCCGGTGTTCACCGGGTTCAACGAATTCCAGACACAGAAAAATCAGGCCGAGTTCATACTTCAACAATAACTGTTGCTGTTTTGATGAAGCCAAAGCAAGTTAAGGATTTGAAAATAAATCCAAGCGATTTAAAAATAGACTTCTTTAATGCTACTGGCCCCGGCGGTCAGAATGTTAACAAAAGGAAAACTGCGGTTAGGGTCAGTCATATTCCCTCGGGGATTGTGATTACCTCAAGAGTAGAAAGAAACCAGCTTCAAAACAAAGAGAATGCTTTAGCTATTCTAGCCGCCAAGCTTTTAGATCAACAACGATTTAAGGAAGAGTTTAAAATTGCCGGAACAAGAAAATCTCAGATTGGCCAAGCTAAAAGATCAGAAAAGATTAGAACTTATAATTTTCCACAAGATAGGCTGACCGATCATCGGATCAAGAAAAGCTGGCATCATTTAGAAGAGATTTTAAAAGGAAAATTAGAACCAATTATTAATGCTCTCTCGAAACAAAACAATTAGCGGTCGGGCCAGGCCTGGTAGTGAAAATTCGAATGGTCGTTGCGACTTTGTCGCGCGACCCGTCCCCCTTCCAGCGGAACGGAATCAATCTACTACCGGGCAGGGGGTAATCGAGGCCCTAATTCTTATCTTGGGTGTGATTTTTATCTTTGCAATTGCTTTGCCTGGCGCTTCTTCGCGACTGAAGGTTTTGCAGGTAAAAAAATCACGAGACCAGAATCAAGCCACTAGCTTGAATCAAGATGGAGACCTGCCATTATGTGGAGATATTATTACAGTTCCCTCTTCTCAGGGAGCTTTTCCTTCTTTTGAAGGAAAAGCGCCTTTCAGAGTTTTTTTAGTTGGCACTGAAAAGCAAGGCAGATATAAGATTTCAGGTTTTCGCTGGGATTTTACCGGAGATGGCAGTTGGGATACGGAAATAACTAAAGAGCCTCAAAATTATGTTTTTGAGGCGCCAGGAGACTATAATCTTAAAATGCTTGTTATTGATGAAAAAGGTAACAGTCAGACTTGTAACCAGACTATTGTAGTTACTGAGTAGCTCTTAATTTTGAGCTTCAATTGCCCTAATGTCGTCCTCTAGGTTTTTAGCGATATTTAACACTGAATCTCCATAGAATCGGTATTTGACATTAGTGCTACCTGAAAAATAGATCATAGCGGCTCGCCACTCGTCGTTTTCTTTCTGAGATGCAGCGCCATAATCTTTAACGTATAGGGCAGCCGCTAAAAAGGCGTCATAAATATTCCAGGGATCAGCAGTTTTACCAGTGATGGCCTCTACCCTTGATTTATATATCATCCAGGTTGAGGGAATGAATTGAGCTGGTCCCATGGCGCCGCCATAGCCAACTCTTTTGCCATTCATATACATTGGGCAAGAAACAGGAGTATTATTCGGATCTCTTCCTAATTCTTGAGTGATTTGAAGAAATGGCTGCCAATCCCGGCTTTGTTTCATAATTTCTTTGTAGCCAATGTCTGGATATTTACAGTTAGCCTGTCCTGGGCAATTACATTGACCAACGTTTTTTCCTAGATTTGATTCTTGGGTAATGATAGCTAGAAGAAAAGCCGGCCTTACCCCAGTGCTTTTAGAAACCAGCTTGGCAATCTCGTAGGCTTGTCCGAAAGTTGGCGCCTGAGGAATACCAGCTAGCTCAAAGATTCTAGACCTTATTTGAGCTGCTTTGGCCTTGGTTTCAGCAAGATACTGTTGATAAACAGCTTCCTTGCCGCTTGTTTCTCTCAAAAGAACCTCTTGTTGTTGTTTATTAGTTTCGCTATCTTTTTTCTGAAGAACTTGAATATTAATAATTTTACGCAAATCCTCTTTTTCTTTATCTAAGTTGCCCTTTTGTTTTTCTAGAGATATTTTAAGAGATTCGATATTAGTCAAAGAACCGCTTACTTTTGAACTTAAAGTTTCCAGATTAGTTAAATAAGTGAAAAAATCAGACATTTGTTCGCTACCTAATAGAACTTCAACATTCCCCTTTTTGCTTTCTTGATTTAGAGCCCTTAAGGATCGCACTAAAGTTAACCTAGTTTCAGAAATTGCATCTGAGGTGATTGTAATTTCTTTTTCTGTATCTTGGATCTGAAAGCCAACGTCTTTAACCATCAGGCTTCCTTGGCTAATCTGAAGATTTAATTTTTTAACTTTATTTTGAAGCAAACTGATTTGATTTTGAAGAGTTTTCTTATCCTTTTGGATTCCTCCGATATTATCTTCATATTTGGCGATCTGGTCTTCCAAAACTTTTAATTCTGCTTCCAAAGTCTTTTTTTCTTCTTCCGGAGTTTGAGCAAAAAGCGTGGTAAAAGAAAAAACCAAGATGCTTAAAACAATCATGACGAAAACGATAATTTTGGTATATCGTGAAAACATAATAATTTAAAAAGCTAAAATTATTCCTTAATCTCTTCTGGTTCCTTCTCTTTCTGTTCCTTTTCAACTATGCCAACCTGATCAATCTTTTCTTCAACTGGTTTAGCTAGTTCTTCTTCTATTTCCTCGGGCGCCATGATCTGAGCAACAATTTCTTCAGGATTTTTAAGAACTTTTACCTGGGGTGGGATTTCAAGATCTCGAACGAAGATTGATTTTTCAAGTTCATCCAAAGCAGTTAAGTTAACCTTAATCTGATGAGGAAGATTTTGAGGCAGAGCTTGGACTTGAATCTCCTGGATATTTTTAACTAAGGTGCCGCCTGCTCCAGCTTCTCCTATAAAAACCAAAGGCACTTTAACCTTAATTTCTTTGGTGGCGGCTGGTTGATAAAAATCAATGTGAGATAAAGATAAGGTTAGCGGATCTTTTTGGATATTATTCACTAATACCAAGAAGTTTGAATTTTCAACTTCAAGCCGTAAAAAGGAAGTTCTGCCTGTTTCTTGGAAAACTTTGATAAATTCTTTGGTATCAATCTCAAGATCAAGATTTTTTTTTAATCCTGGACCATATAAAACAGCCGGCAGTTTTCCTTCGCTTCTTAAGCTCTCAGTTTTTCTGCCGTAGACAGATCTTGTTTTGGCTTTAAGGGTCAGCATGATAATTACTTAATAGCGAATCAAAGATTCGATATATCTTTAGCTATAACATGAATTACCTGAACAGGGCAAGAGTCACTGGCGTCTTGTGCACAATCAATCGAATCAATTTCTAAGCTTTCAAAGCCATTTGTTTTATCTAAAACACCTTTTATTAAGGCTGATTTGCCGTCTTCTGACATTTTAAAAAACTTAGGGCAAATAACAACACAGCTTCCACAACCGATACAATTTTTTCTATCAAGCCGTATTTTCATCAGTTAAAAACAATCTTTTTAATTTCTTCGGTAACTCTAAGAGGTTGCTTATCAAGCCAAACATTTCTGCCTGCTACTATGCCAATGGCTCCAGCCGCCATAACATTTCTAACATGTTCTAAAAACTCTTTTTCATCTGCCTTGGGGCCGCCGGCCATCATCACTTTGGTTTTACCAGCAGCTTTAACTGCTTGTTCGAAACATTCTTTAGAACCGCAATATTTTATCTTAACAATATCAGCTCCTAATTCCAGCCCAACTCTAGCAGCGTAAATGACATTATCGGGAGAAGTCTCATCTTTAATGTTTTTACCCCTAGGGTAGCACCAGGCAATAACTGGTAACTTAAGAGGTCTGGCCTGTTCAACAATTTTTCCGAATTCAGCCATCATAATTGATTCATATTCGCTGCCGATATAAATAGTGTAGCCAACAGCCGCAGCTCCCAAGCCCAGCGCTTCTTCAACTGAACAAACTTGCCTTGAGATTGGATCTCCTGAGGATAATTCGGTTTTGCCGTTTAGCTTTAAGATTAGGGGAACTCGGTATTTTTCTTTTGAATAATACTTTTCTGCAATCCCCTTTTGAAGAATAATACCATTATAACCTCCTTGTTCGGCTATTCTTAAGATGAAATCAGGGTCAATGGCGATTTGACCAACGTCGTCAGGGCCAAGCTCTAATCCCTGGTCATAAGGCAGAAAAATTGCTCGTCCTAGCATGGTGATTTTATTTAAATCAATCATTTTTTAAATATACCCATTTTTTCACGATCGTGATGAATTGGGTATGTTCTTGACTTAGGCTTTGTTATACGACTTTTTAGTGATTTTTATCTTTGGCAATTTCTCATTTTTTTTCAGCAATCCTTGATTGGCGCCGACTACCTTAATATTAGCAATAGCGTTTGCCATAGCCAAGATTAAAGCCTTTTCTTCATTGTTGGTTTTAATTAAGCCGGCAACAAAGCCAGAACCAAAAGAATCTCCGGCGCCAGTAGCGTCAACAACTTTTATTTTTTGAGCCGGAACCTGATAGAAAAAATTGTGGTTAAAACAAACGGCGCCATTTTTACCCTTAGTGATAATTATGACAGCTTTTGTTAGAGCAGTTATTTTATGAATAACATCTTTTTCTTTAAAAGAATCTATCTTTATTAGAAAGCTTGCCTCTTGGCTGTTTAAAATCAAGACATTAACCTTACTAATGATTTCAGTAATTTGTTTTAAAGCCAACTGATCAAGGCTTGGGTTCAAAGCTATTTTTATTTTGTTTTGGTAAGCAAAATTAATCAGCTTTTCTGTTAAGTTGCTTGAGGGCCCCCAAAGCGGAGCTATATAAAGCCAATCAGCCCTCTTGATCTTTTCAAAAGCAATATCTTTTTGGCCTAAAGACTTTGAAGCATCATGACAAAGAACAATGGTTCTGTCCTGCTGGGAATGAAAGATTATGCCCAAGTCGGTTTGCCTATCATTCTTAACCCTTAAAGAGCTGGTATCAATCCCCTTTTCTTTTAATTCAGCCAGGAGTTCTTTACCAGCCAAATCATTGCCAATGGCGCTATTGAGAGAGGTTTTTAATCCTTGCAAAGCAAAAGTAGTGGCCACGTTAATTCCACCGCCACCGCTGAAAAGCTGCGCTTTCTTAATTTCAGTTTTTTTGCCAAAGGGAAAACAAAGAGATTTTCCCTTTTTTAAATTCTCAGTTTCAATAAAAATGTCTTTAGTGGCTGAACCAACTACGATTATTTTTGCCATAGCTCTTGACAAATATTTTATAATATGTTATTATCATAATATAGTCGAGGACGGTTAATCGCAGATTAAATCTGCATAGCCTCCCTTGAACTTTTCTTCTTTCCTACTTTTAAGGAATAAAGAAGAGTTCCGGAGCGCTCAACAGCCCTTCTCGACCGAAATTATTAAGCGGTGTCCCATATTTGGAGACACCGCTTTTTTATTCTTTTTCAATCTCGCTAACCTGAATTATAGTCTTAATTAGAACGTCGGGGCTGACGGAAATTGATTCAATCCCCTCTTTGACTAAAAATCTAGTAAACTTAGGAAAAGTGCTGGGAGCGTCTCCGCAAATACCAACATATTTTTGCTTTGCCTGGCATTTTTTAATAACCATGGAAATCATTTCCTTAACTGCTTGATTTCTTTCGTCACCAATTTTGGCCAGGAAAGATGAGTCTCGATCAATCCCTAAGACTAATTGAGTCAGATCATTTGAGCCGATAGAAAAACCGTCAAAGATTTCTAGAAATTGGTCAGCCAGAATGACGTTTGAGGGAATTTCGGCCATGGCAATAATTTTAAAGTCTTCTAAGCCATTATCTTTCATTAATTGAATGACTTTTTTGCCTTCATCAATAGTTCGGCAAAAAGGCACCATCAGCCAAACATTATCAAGCCCGAATTTTTCTTTGGTTCTTTTAAGAGCGGCGCATTCCATTTCAAAGGCAGGCAAAAACTTTTCTTCATAATATCTTGATGCGCCCCTAAGGCCGATCATGGGATTGGCCTCTTCTGGCTCAAAAAGTCGACCGCAGATTAGAGCTCGGTATTCATTGGTTTTCAAATCAGAAAGCCTGACAATAACCGGCCTTGGCCAGAAGGCTGAAGCAATCTGTGAAATGCCTTCAGCTAACTCGTCAATAAAATATTCTTTTTTATCTTCGTAACCAATAGTCAACTCTTGTATTTTTAAGATTTCTTCTTTAGAGGCTTTAAGATTTTTCAGATCATTGAAATGATAAAGAGCCAAGGGATGAATTTTTATCTTTTCAGCCAGGATAAATTCAGTTCTAACTAATCCTACTCCCGAGGCAGGCAAAAAGCTGTTTTTGAAAGCAGATTGAGGGGTACCAATGTTAACCATAACCTTGGTTTTCAACTCAGGGATTTTTTCTAGATCATAACTTTTAATTTCAAAAGCAAGTTTTCCTTCAAAGATAAGCCCTTGGCCTGAAGAACAGTCAATGGTTAAATCTTGGCCTGTTTTTAAAAGAGCGGTAGCATTTTTAGTTCCCACTATGGCTGGAATCCCCAGTTCTCTGGAAATAATAGCTGCATGACAAGTCCGACCGCCTTCGTCAGTGATTACTCCGGAGGCTTGCCTTAGAATCGGCATCCAGTCAGGATCAGTCATTTTGGTTACCAGAATTTCACCAGGAACAAAGTCATTAATTTTAGATAAGTCTTTAATGACCTTGGTTTTTCCTACGGCAATTTTACTGCCGACGGCAACTCCAACTAATAACGGTTTTTGCTCTGTTTTAAGCTCGCCAAGCTTGTATTCTTCAAGGGTGTTTTTTATTTTTGAACCATGAACTGTTTCCGGCCTTGATTGGACAATAAAAAGCCGGTTTGTTTGACCATCTTTAGCCCATTCAATATCCTGGGGAATTCCATAGTGTTCTTCGATTAAACAGGCCCATTTGGCCAGGGTTATAATTTCTTGAGTAGTAATGGAAAACTTTTCCTGCAAATCTTTTTCAACTTCAACTTCTTTTAATCCACCTCTGCTGGTGTCATAAATATATTTCTTGGTTTTTCTGCCCATATTCTGGGCAATTATGGATTCAAACCCTTGTTTTAGGGTTGGTTTGAAAACAGTAAATTCATCAGGAGTAATTTTTCCCTTAACAATCATTTCCCCAATTCCATAAATGCTGCTTATTAAAACAATATTTTGAAAACCACTTTCTGTGTCCAGAGTAAACATAATGCCTGAAGAAGCCAAGTCTGATCTGACCATTTTCTGAACTCCAATAGAAAGAGCAAATTTTAATTGAGGAATCTTATTCTCCTCACGATAAGCGATTGCTCTGTCTGTGAAAGTTGAAGTTAAGCTTTCTTTGATGGCAGAGAATAGTTTTTGTTCGCCTTTGATATTGAGAAAAGTTTCAAACTGTCCAGCAAAAGAAGTGGTTGGCGAATCTTCGGCCACTCCGGAAGTTCTTACGGCAACGTCGACTTCTTTTTGCTGGTATTTGGCTGAAAGTTTTTGGTAAAAAGTAGAAATTTCTTTTTTAAGTTCTTGAGATAAATTACTTCTCATAATGAGATTCCGGGATTTTTTACCGGTTTTTTGCAGACTTTGAATATTTTGCGGATCAAAGTCCGAAAAGACCTTTTCAAGTTTTTCTTGTAAATTATTTTCTTTAATAAATTGCCAATAGAAGCTTGAAGTTAAAGCAAAACCATCAGGCACATTTATTCCTTTATCGATGAGATTAGAAAACATTTCTCCCAAGGAAGCATTTTTACCGCCGACTAAAGCAACGTCATCTTTTGAGATTTCATCAAACCAAAGAATGTATTTGTCGTTTTTAACCATTAATTTTATCTTTAATCTTTTCTACGGATTCGGGATTAGCTAAGGTAGAAAGATCGCCAAGTTCTTCACCAGTAAAAAGTTTTCGCAAAATTCTTCTCATGATTTTGCCTGATCTGGTTTTCGGTAGATCTTCGACAATATAAACTTTTTTCGGGATGGCAATCGGCCCAATTTCTTCCTTGATCTGGTCAACGGCTGCTTGTATTAGCTCTTCTTGGCTTAAAATAGTTTTCTTATCCATAATAACGAAAACCACAATAGCCTCTCCTTTAATTGGGTCAGGAATGCCGATGACAGCACACTCGCCTATTAACTGATGATTATTAACGGCGTTTTCTAGTTCTCCAGTAGATAGCCTGTGGCCGGCAATTTTTAAAACATCGTCAACTCTACCTAAAACTCTGATCAAACCATCTTTATCTTTGAGAGCGGCGTCAGAAGTAAAGTAAATATTCTGGCCGTAATCTTGCCAATAAGTCTGACGGTATTTATCGTCATTGTTGTAAACTCCCCTGAGCATGCCTGGGGCAAATGGCGACAAAATTACCAGATTACCATGCTCGTTAATAGAACAAGACTCGCCCTTATCGTTTAGAATATCAACTTTAACGCCAGGAAAAGCTAGACCAGTGAAAGTGGGTTTAAAGGGTCCGACTCCAGATAACGAACTGATGAGAATGCCACCTGTTTCTGTTTGCCACCAGGTGTCAACAATTTCACATTTGCCGCCGCCAACGTTATCCGAAAACCATTTCCAAGCCGCTTCATCAATAGGTTCACCGACTGAGCCTAAAAGGCGCAGACTGGAAAGATTTTCTTCTACTAGTTCTTCTTTGCCATATTTTTGGAACATTCTAACTGCAGTTGGAGCGGTATAGAAAATAGCTACTTTATGTTTTTCAATGGTCTTGGCCCAGCGGTCATTAGTTGGCCAATTGGGAGCGCCTTCGAAAAACAAGGTGGTAATATTATTAAGTAAAACAGAATAGACGGCATAGGTGTGGCCGGTGACCCAGCCAATATCTGCAGTGCACCAGAAAATATCATTATCTTGCAGATTAAAGATAAGCTTTCCCGTTGCTTTGGCTTGAACTGTATAGCCGCCGCAAGTGTGCAAAATCCCTTTTGGCTTGCCAGTCGAACCCGAAGTATAAAGTATGAATAAGGGGTCTTCGCTATCCATAATTTCAGCCGGGCAGTCATTACTTTCTTTTTCTATTATCTCGTGCCACCAAAGATCTTTATCTTCTTTCCAGGCAATATTATTGCCAGCTCTTTTAACTACAACTACCTTTTCGATTTTAGTATCTGTAATCCCCTGGTCAGCAGCGTTCTTAAGATCAATAACCTGACCTGCTCGATAATAGCCGTCAGTAGTAATCAAAACCTTAGCTTTAGTATCTTGAAGTCTGGCTTTTAAAGCGTGGGGAGAAAAAGCTGAGAAAACAACGCTGTGAACTGCGCCGATTCTAGCGCAAGCAAGCATAGCGATAGCGCTTTCTGGGATCATGGGCATGTAAACAGCTACCCGATCCCCTTTCTTAACCCCTAATTTTTTAAGCGCATTACCAAAACGACAAACTTCAGTAAATAGTTCTTCGTAAGTAATCTTTTTTGCTTTTTCTCCAACTGGTTCTGGCTCCCAGATTAATGCTATTTTGTTCTTGTCTGAAGCTAAGCTTCGCACAAAGATAGTTTCAGTAATATTTAGCTTTCCATTAACAAACCATTGGAAATAAGGAGGATTATGGAGAAAGGCCTTGTCCCATTTTTTATCCCATGAAATGTCTTCAGCTAATTCTTCCCAAAACTTGATTGGATCTTGAGATGCTTTCTCGTATATTGATTTGTCTTTTTTTATATTCATGTCCTTATTATACCTTAAAAAAAAGAAATTCCAAATCTAATCTATAATAAAAAACCTACTTTTCAAGGTAGGGTTTTTAGTATTAGAGATTAAGGCTTTCTTCCAATAAATTCCGCTAATTCAGCTAGCCGGCAAGCATAGCCATACTCATTATCATACCAGGCCACGACTTTAATCAGGTTTTTATCTTTAATATCGGGAACATTCATCACTTCGGTTAAGGGCATATCAACAATGGCTGAAAAGCTGTTGCCAATAATATCAGAAGAGACTAATGGTTCCTGAGAAACACTCATAATTCCCTTCAAACTTCTTTTTGAAGCTTTTTCTAAGGCCTTGTTTACCTCCTGAACACTGGTCTCTCTTTTAATTTGGGCAACAATTTCTAAAACTGAACCAGACAGAACCGGAACCCTGAAAGCTGATCCGGAAATCTTTTTTGCAAGATTTGGCAAGACCCTTTCTACGGCCTTGGCAGCTCCAGTTGAGGTGGGAATGATATTTGAAAAAGCAGCCCTCCCCTCTCTTAAATCTTTTTTAGGAGAGTCAATTAGGCTTTGTGTTCCGGTAACAGCATGAACGGTGACAAGCTGGACTTTTTCAATCCCAAAATCTTTATCCAGAATTTTTATTACTGGAGCGGCGCAGTTGGTGGTGCAGGAGCAATTGGCAATGATCCGATGCTTCTTTTGATCATAATCTTTCTCATTAACTCCAAGTACGACCGATAAGTCAGCATCTTTAGAATTAGCAGAAATGACGACTCTTTTGGCGCCAGCTTCAAGATGCTTGCTAGCCTCTTTATGGCTGGTAAATCTGCCCGTTGCTTCAAGAACAATCTCAACGCCCAATTCTTCCCAAGGCAGGTTTAAAGGGTCTGATTCAGCAAAAACCAAGATAAGGCTTTCTCCAACCTTAATTGAACCAATAGCTCCCTTGGCCCCTGATCTTAAGGAGATTTCTTTTCCAAAATCCTTATAAATAGAGTCGTGCTTTAAGAGGTAGGCAATAGTTTCCAGATCAGCCAAATCATTAATCGCCACTACCTGAAGATCTGGAATGTATTCAAGAATTCTTCTCAGGGTTAGCCGGCCGATTCGGCCGAAACCATTGATAGCTATTCTTGTCATGGATTTTAAGTTAATTGCTTATCTTGGATCAATAAAAGGAAAAATACATTGGTAGAGAAAAAAACTTCATTCTTTGATGTCGAGAAGTTGACAGATTTTTTCTCTGTCAAAACCGACCACCCATTGGTCATCAACATTAAAAACCGGAACGCCAAATTGCTCAGTTTTTTTAACCATTTCCTCAAGAGCTTTTTCATCCTTGGAAACGTCAATGTCTTCAAACTCAAAGCCTTTTTCTTTTAGAAACTCTTTTAGAGTAACGCAGTAGGGGCAAGTTGGAGTGCTGAAAATGCGAATTTTAAAGTTTTTTAATTCTTCTGTCATTGGTTTTTATTTTTTTATAACAGTTAGTAAACTGATATATCATACTCGCTATAGCAGGTATATCTATTCGCTGTTAGATTATTAAATACATTGACTGAGAAAACAGCTAGAGGATGTTATTGTTCACAGCTAGCATCTCCGGTGCCGGTGGTAATTCCAGCTCCAATCCCGGCCTCAGGGATATCAGTTGAAAGAACTTGGGAGCATTCTGCCGGTGGATTATTAAAGGCTTTACAGATTAGGTTTTTGAAGGCTTCTGGCGAACGTTCATTGGCGGCCACTTCCTGATCATTAATAATTGTTGTTGGCGATCCCTGGATACTATACTGTTCATTTAATGGCTGGTGAATACCAAACTTAGGATATTGCCCGTTCATCCAGGTGCTTTGATCGTTATACTGCTCGGTAATATTGAATTGGTTGTCAGTTGAAGCAATGCATTCAGAAAGTTCATTTTGATTAATATTGGTCTGACTCAGACAAGAATCAACCTCTCCGGTTTTACTAAAGCAATCTAAATATTCGGCAAACTCTTCTTTGCTTTGATTTTGGATGCAGTATTGTCTTAAATTTTCATCTATTTCCGGTTTGTCATGCATAATATAGTCAACAAAATAAATTCCAAAGTCAGCCTTGTCTTTTAAAAGCTGGTAAACCGGTAAGTAAACTTTTTCCATTTGCAATCCATAAGAACAATAACTCATGACAAAAAGCTTGATATCTGGTCTGTCTGCTTTTGGCGGTTCTTGTTCTTGAATTTGGCTTTCAGGGGTTTCAACTGGGGTCATTTCAAAGGCAGCAGTAAACAGAAACTGGCCGTCTTTAGAAACATAAACATCTGGTTCATCGGCGCCGATTTTAATTTTGACCTTATAGACCGTGCCCTCATTAGTAACTTCCACTAAGCTGGCAGTAGTTCCCGGCGGCAATAAATTAGCGTTAATATAATCAATCGCTGCTTTTCCTAACTTATCTGCCTTAGAAGTGATTGATAGAATTGGCAGATTAATGTTTCCCTGGCGAGCTTGCCAAAAAACAAAAAGGCCTCCAGCCACGACGATAACTAAGGCGACAGCAATAATGTATTTTATTTTCTTATTCATTTTATACATTTTAATCCTGTTAAATAATTAATTCCGGGCAATCAGACTCAGGATTGACGCCATGACACCCAAGCTTTTTATTTCTCTATTCGACTATATAAATAAATACTATTTTTTTGTTCTTTTATCAAGTCTTAAAATACAGAACTAGAGGATTTTTTTAGTTTTCATTGCTAAAACATTATCAAATTCATATTCTATTAAGCCGGCATAAGGAATTTCTAGATCAACAATATTATTATTAGAGATCTTTTCAAGATATTTTACAATTGATCTTAAAGAATTATGGCTGGCTACGATTAAAACATTTTCACCTTGGCTTAAATCTTTTTCAACGTATTTGCGGTAAAAAGGAATAACTCTTTTATAGACGCCAGCCAGGCTTTCACCGCCTGGCGGAGCAATATTATAACTTCTTCGCCAAAGTTGGACCTTTTCTTTCCCGTATTTTTTCATCATTTTGACCTTGTTTTCTCCCTGAAGTTTTCCGTAATATCTCTCGTTTAGATTTTCAGTGACAAAAACAGGAATGTCATCGGTTGAAATGTCAGTGAAATTCCCCCACTCTCTCATTTTTCCCTTGTCCAAATGAACAAAAATAGGATATTTTTTATTATTGCTCTCAAGAATTCTAGCAACTGTATCTTTATTTCTAAATAAAGGCGAAGAGTAGATTTTATTAATTTTAAATAAAGGAATTCTTTTGGCCAGTTCTTTGGCTTTTTGGACTTCTTTTCTGTCTAAAGGAACATCTATCCATCCCGTAAACCTGTTTTCTTTGTTCCATTGAGATTTAATATGCCTTAATAAAAATAATTTTGCCATTTGATTTTATACTTTATATTTTATTGTACCGCATTGAGGGAAAAGAACAAGAAAGGCCATCGACAAAACAAAAAGGAGCTAAGATCCTTAAGGTTATAGAAATCATTGACAAAATGAAAGTATTATGTTAGAATAAACACATTAAGTTCATTTTATCGTCCCCTGACTCGAATAGAGCCGGAGGACAAAAAAGGAGAAATATCATGTTTGATGTTAAAGAGCCCGGGTGGATTATGATACCAGTATTATTGGTTCTACTGGGCTGCTGCTGTTGCTCTACATTCTTTATGGCAGTAGTGGCACAAAAAAACTTGTCAAGCCGCGTAAATGCTGTAATAAGCTCGATTGCCGAGTCTGAGCCGGCTCCGGCCGAGCCAGCTGTGACAGAAGAGCCGACTAGCCCAATTGATCCTTTGCCATTAGCAGCGGCAACGGGTCAGTACGAAATTGTCGATGCCAAAGGAAAAAATCCCGTTGGCACGATCGACTATTCCACCGCCTACACTTGTGTGGGTGGATGCGGATCTTATTCAGCGAAAATCACGCTAAAAAATATCCGTATAGTTGATGACAGTTCTTTCGTCCTTGATCTCGAGGTAGAGGTGTTAGAGGTCAAGGGAGATCCATGGCTCTTGTCGCCGAAACTTGAAGAGGTTTCGGTCATAATAAACGACCAGAACTTTAAGGCGACTGGATCCAGTTTTTCCGCAATTGCCATTGCGGGGACGCAAATTGGATTCTTGACAATAGCGGGAGCAATTCCCGCGGACGCAAATTATTTGCGTCTTCAGATTCTTTATCATCTCAGTGAGCCGCTTGAGGGGCGGCTTAAATGAGAAAAAAGGCACCTTTGGAAACTTGGGTGCCTTTTATTATTCTACTGGCAGATTCCCGGGAGGCTCTGGCTCTTTTGGAGATAGCATTATCGGTTCTGGCTCTAAGGGCAGAGAAACGGGTTCTGGTTTTAATAATGGTGGTTCGACGACTATTGGTTCTGGAGCTGGAATTGGAATATCTGGCTCAGGGCTAGGTTTAGGAACAGGCGGTATTATCGGTTCTTTTGGTTGGGCTATTATTGGTTCTGGAGCTGATTGGGTAGGGGTTACCGGTAAAATCTGTTCTAGCTGATCTTCTTCAATCTTAGGCAAAGAGGGTTTAATGGTTAGTTTTCTTTGCTTTCTTCGAAAGCGCTGAAAACCAAAAACTGCCAGAGAAACAGTTAATAATATTAAGAAAAAAAGTGTCATTATTTTATCTTTTGTCTAAAGGAGCTTAGCTCCTTTAGATTTGAAAATTACTATCTTATTTAATTTTCGCTTTTCTTTGCTTTTCTGTCAATAATTCTTCTAAATTATAAACATTCCCAGCCCCCATTATTATTAGAATTTCATTGCTTTTTAGATTTTTTTTCAGGTATTGCGTTGTTTCTTTGAGTGTCGGGATATACAGTGTTTTTGTATTTTGTATCTTGTATTTAGTATTCTGTTTTTTTGAGATGGCCGAAACCAGTTTTTTAGAGCTAACTTTCTTTTTTAATTCAGCGCTTTCCCGGCCTGAAACGCTATAAATATCAGTTAAAATAAGCTGGTCAATTTGAGCTTTAGCTAAAACTTTGACAAAATCTTTGAATAAGTAAAAGGTTCTTTGGTATTGGTGAGGCTGGTAAACACAAGTGATCTTTTGTTTGGGGTATTTTTGCCTGGCAGCTTTTAAAGTAACTTCAATCTCGGTTGGGTGATGGGCATAGTCATTGATGAGATTAATTGTTTTCCCATTCGCTCCGCTTATTTTAATCTTTTTCTGCTCAAATCTTCGCCAAGCTCCCTGATATTCAGATAAAGCTTTAAAAGAAACTTTGTCTTTTATCTTTAGAATTCTAGCTAAAGTTAAAGCCGCTAAGGCATCGGCTAGGATGTGGTTACCGGGCAGTTTTAGGATTTGTTTCAGCTCGATAATGTCTTTTTGCGCGGTTGGGTAAAATTTAGTCTGGTATTTTGTTTCTGGTATTTTGTATTTATCATTTAATGTTTTCTTTGTGTTAACATCCTTTTTATTTGCGATCAAGGTGCCATTTTTCGGCAAGTGGTTAATGAATTTTCTAAATGTTTTAATGATATTTGTAAGGTTTTTAAAATAGTCTAAGTGGTCTTTATCAATGCAGGTTAAGACAATGATTGTTGGGCAGTAATTTAAAAAAGAACTTTTGTATTCGTCAGCTTCAATAACGAGTATCTTGTATTTAGTATTTTGTATCTTGTATCCGAATTTTTTACCAAGGCGGAAATTACTATTACCGAATTCTTTTAATTTAGTGCCGATGATCACGGTTGGATCCAGTTTGGCTTTGATTAAGATTAAAGAGATCATTGCTGTAGTTGTTCCTTTGCCATGAGTGCCGGCAACGGCAATAGTAAAATGGTCTTTAGTCAGCTGGCCTAAGTTCTCTGGATAGCTTTGACAGGGAATATTTTCTTTAAAGGCCATTACAAGCTCAGGGTTATCATTAGTGATGGCTGGGCTATAAACGACTAAATTGGTATCTTTGGGAAGATTTTGTGATTGATGTTTGCCAATATTAATTTTAGTCCCTAATTTTTCTAAGGATTTAGTGATTTCAGATTCAGTTAAATCTGATCCAGAGACTTGATGGCTTTCTGCCTGTGAAAGATAATATCTGGCCAGAGCCGAAACCCCGATCCCGCCAATGCCGATAAAATGTATTTTCATCTTATGGGAAGTTCAATGAAAAAGGTTGAACCCTTGTTCGTACCTCTTGATTCAAACCAAACTTTGCCTTGGTGCATTTCAATAAACTTTTTAGCTACACAAAGTCCCAATCCTACCCCTTCGGTCCATAAAAGAGAACCCTTTTTACCTCGGGAAAAACTCTTGATTTGCTCCAAATCTTCTTCTTCCAAGCCAATTCCCGTATCTTTAACCTTAATAATTATATTTTTTTGGCTTTTTTCTATGCTAATGACAATACCGCCGTCTTTAGTGTAGTGGATAGCATTATCAACCAAATTCAAGATAGTTTGGCTAATTTTTTCCTTATCAACAATTATTTCCGGAATTATTTCTTTTGGTTTTTTAAACTTTAAGTAAAGGTTTTTTTCTTTAGCCCTTATCTTCATTGTTGTAACAATATTCACGATAATTTTTTCAATCGAGGATTTTTCTAAATCAAGTTTGATTTTATTACTCTCAATCCTAGAGACATTAAGAAGGTGGTTGACCATGGTGATTAGTCTTTCATTTGCCTGGTAAATATTTTTTAGAGGGGCTTTGGCCTTATCTTCAATATTGCCGTAAGTATTCTCCAATAAAAGAGATATATAACCTTTAATGGCTGATAAGGGGGTTCTTAATTGATGAGAAGCAATGGAAATGAATTCGGACTTTGATTCATCAAGCTTTTTTAATTCTTCATATGCCAACTCAAGTTTTTTCCGATAGTCAATTTCGTTAATGACACTTCTGATTAAAAAATACCCAAAAAGTAGAAATAATAAAAAGGCAAACAAACTAACTACTCTCAGAGCAGAAAAAGAAAGAATTACTTCGGTGAGAAGAATAATTCCCATAATTCCGACGAAAAACTCAGATGCCAAAACCTTTATATCGAAAAGATAGTATTTTGAAATTGAATAAGCAGTAATTCCGCTGAAAATTATTGTTGCCAGCGGTCCGTAATAAGCAGTCTGCTGAACCCCAAAAAGCGGTAAGAGAATATTACTTAAAAAACCAAGAAAAAGAGCAGAAGAGATTCCTCCTATAAAATAAATCAATTGGTATTTTTCCAATTTATTCGTAATTCTTTTGAGTTTTTTTGAAATTAAATAAATTCCTCCTCCAGCGAAAACAAGATAATGAAGAATATAAAGAGAATAAAATGTTCCATAGATAGTTTCTCTTTCAGCCGGTCCAGTGATAATTTCCGCTTTATCTACTAGGGGCGTAAAAAGAGTTAATGCAAAAAAGACTATCATCCACAAAGAAATAGCCCAAAGTAACTTTTTAGATACTTTAAATGTTTCACTTGGAAAAATTAGAGAAAATTTTAAAAGATAAAAAAGCATTACTAAAACGATTGCAAAATTGAATCTTCCTATCCAAAGAATTATTATCGGAGACTCAATGATATAAAAAAACAATAAAGAGACTTGCCATCCGATTACCGACAAAATGAGAGCAAAGAAGGTAGAGTTTATTTTTTCTTTAGTGTTTCTGAGTAAAACAAAAAACCCGAGTAAAAAATTGCCAGCAATTGAAATTAAATAAAAAGCTAAAGTTAATTCGGACATTAATTAAGCCTTAAAATATTTTGCCTTTAAGGAAACCCATTCTTTCAAGTTTAGATTGGGTAGATTTTCAGCGTAAGCGTTTTTGGCTAAGTGAAAATATGGCATGGCTACTAAAGCGCAGCCAATATCTCCTGCTTTTATTTCTTCGGCAATTAAATCAATAAAGATCTCTTTAAATTTTACATTCTGGTTTTTAGAAATTTCTAAAACGCTATGTAAAGAATTTAAACTTATCTTTTGTCTGGCTGAGGTGCTGATACCCTCTAAACTTAGAATTTGACCGACATCTTCCATTAAAAGACAGGCATATTTACTGCGATCTTCAGGAATACCAATAGCCAGAGTAGTGTAGAGTGCGGTTGGGCCAGGGGCGAATTGGAATCTGCCGGCGCAAGGTACGTGCGAACCAGGCAACAAGGGAAAATGCTTCTCGTCTCTGGTTCCGAAAAGGGCTAATGATGCTTTTCTTAGGTTTTCACCGTTTCTAATGGTTATGCCATCAAAATCTTTGCCTAAAGATTTTGGTGAAAGATACTGGGGGAGCTCAATTTCATCAGTTCTGGCCAAGTCATAACCCCAAATCAAGCCACGGGAGCCGATAAAAGAAGAAACAATTATCATATTAATCTGACCGATAAAAGTTCCGTTGATTTCGGCGCGGTCATAAGCGATAATTGAATCCAGCACTTTTGAGCCAACATGACTGAAGGTTTCCCTTGAGATGCCAATACTTAAAACTGGAGCGGTGATGTAACCGTTTTCATAGGGATAGCCAATACAGTGATTATCATATGGGCTAAGAGAGGAACTGAGTATTTTATCCTTTAAAAATAGTGGTTCCATATTCCATTATTTTACAACACTTATTATCAAAATGCAAAGACTCCACCTTGTTTGGCGGAGCCCTTATGTTTTACTCTTTCCCCCTCTTTTTTTTGTGGCCGAGAATTTTTTCGACGACAATGATCAACCTAATACCTCTTCTTGTGTCCAGATTTTGACAGATTTTTAGAAGCGGCCTGAAATCCTTGTTGAAGATAAAAACGATGTCTTTTTCTTCAACTTGGGTTCGGAAGATTGGTTCAAAACCCATATATAAGCCAAGCTTGTAAATGGGTGAAGCAGGTGTTGTCCAGAAAAGGCAAGAAATAACTTGTCTCTCGAGCCATGCCCACTCCAGCCATGGCTGCAACAGCCCCCTTATAGGTTCGATGCCGTTTCGGAACCCGGCGACAATAGCAAACTCGTCTGCGTAAACGAATCTATTGACGTTTCGTCGCAAGAGCTGATTTGTGAGTTGATTAAAGTCAGTTGGCGACTTTCCTAATGATTTTGAGATTCTATTTTCAAGTTGATATGGATTCAGAATCTCACCCCAAGCAAAACCGACCACCGGCATTTTCTCGTTTCCTGCCATAGTGACTAGAAAGGAGGTTTTACGCCCTACTTCCATTTCTAGTTTTTGCTGGACAGTTTCTTGGCTCCAGTCTTCGACCCAGTAAGAAGCTTCTTTAAAGACCTTTTGATAGGCCTTTATCAAAGCTTGAAGGATTGCCCCGACAGGTGGTTGATGAGCTAGTATAAATCTTTCTGGAACCTTGATTGGCGCCATATTAGGTTTGTAAATTTTCATCAGCCTGGTCGCCAACTCCAAAATCCAACGAACAATCTTGTACTTCATCTTAACCTCCTTTATAAAATAGTTTTGAATTTACTGGTTTTATTATAACACAAATATAAAAAAAGAAAAGATCCGATTTAATTTAAACCAGGAAATTTTAAATCTTAAGCAAGAGAAAGACCAATGCTGGCCAGAGCCGAAACCCCGATCCCGCCAATGCCGATAAAATGTATTTTCATCTTATGGGAAGTTCAATGAAAAAGGTTGAACCCTTATCAATGCCGTCTGATTCTGCCCAAATTCTACCCGAATGCATTTCAACAAAGTGTTTAGCAATATATAACCCAAGACCAGCTCCTTCGGGATGAGATTGAGATCCGATCACTCCCCGAGAAAAACTTCCAAATAGCTTAGCTAAATCTTTTTTACTCATTCCACCTCCAGTATCTTTTATTGTAATTTGAAATTTGGAATCTATAGTTTTAATATTAACCATTATCCCTCCTTTTTGTGTGTATTTTATGGCATTATCCACTAAGTTTAAAATAACCTGTCGTATTTTATTTTTATCTAACGTGGTTTTAGGAAGAGACTCAGTTGGTTTTTCAAGTTTTAAATAAAGTTTTTTCTTTTCTGCTGTAATCTTTAAATCATTAATCACTCTCATGACTATTTCTTCTATTAAACATTCCTCTAGCTCAAGCTCTACTTTTCCTGATTCAATCCGAGAAATGCTTAAAAGATCATTCACTAATTTAATTAATTTTTCATTGGAATTATATACATTTTCCAATGGCGTTTTAACTTTATCGACTAATTTTCCATAATAACCTTCAAGGATCATTGAAATGTATCCCTTGATCGCAGTCAACGGTGTTCTGATTTGGTGAGAAGCGATGGAAATGAATTCCGATTTTGCACTGCTTAATTTTTCAACCTCTTTATAAGCGATTTGAAGTTTTTCGTTTAATATTGCTAATGTTTTGCGTTGTTCTATTTCGCTAAGAACACTTTTAATGAGTAGATAACCGAAAATGCAAAAGAGAGCTAAAATAATACCATATGATATTCTCCATAATAAAGTTTGAGCAGTAAGTATTTGAGAGAATAAAATTACTAAAATTATTCCTATTAATGTTTCTGTCAAAATAATTTTAATTCCAAATAACTGTTTAGCTATTATCGCATAAGCAGTGTAGCCTAAGAAAAAAATAATGGAAAAATTTCCAAATTGATAAAACTCATAACTGCCCCGGATGGCAGGAAAAACTACGTTAAAAACAATATTCATTATGAAGAATATTGAAAAGCCAAAGAAAAAATATTGTGTCTGAATTTTTTCTTTTGACGATAGCTTTAGAAATCTTATGAAGAGAATTATTAAAGATAATAACCAGATTATTCCCAGCATGGCAAAAGTCGGGAAAAAATTACCCAAAATAAGGTTTGTTCCCCAATCTTTCGATTCTATATCTTTAATAACCAAGGGCGTGAAAAGCGAGACAAGGGCGATGGTAACCGAAATAAAAAATATTATTTTTTCAAGAACAAGATATCTTTTTTGTTCTTTTGGGAATAAAAACGAAAAAAGAAATGTTGTGAAAAAGAATAAGGATAAAATAAAATATACAAGCCTATTCCAGATTAAAGAATTTGGTAACTGAGATGGAATGTCTGAAATAAATGCAAAAGTAATCCAAAGTAATGCTAAAAAGGTCATTACACAGAAAAGTTGATTTAATTGGCTTTTTTTATTCGAAAAATAAACCAACAGGATTAATAAAATCCCTATGAAATCAATTAAAATTATGAGTATTGTTGAGATAAAAAGAATATCCATTAAATATCTTATATAATGAATTTCATCTTACCACTTTTTGATAACTTAAACTCATTCTGCCCAAATTTTCGAATTTCAATCCTTGGGATACAAAGTTCAGAATTATCTTCATAAGACCGTTTAAAATCATGGTTCCGTGTTAAAAGCGTATTCAAAATTAGGTGCTTATAATCTTCTTTTAACTTAATTTCTTCTTCTTGGGTTATGTTTTTATCTTTTTTTAACTCTAAGTAGATATAAAATCGCCAATCGCCATTCTCATCAGTTTTTTTAGATAACTTAAAGTTAGTAAAATTTGAGCTTTTATCAATTATATCTTGGATTGTCATGGGAAAAACATTTGCTCCGTCTAAAGAAATACAGCTTTCTCTCCCTTCTACAAATAAGAATGGCTGCGCATATGGTTTAAAATAGGGAGCTTTTTCTTTAAGCTCACCCAGAAGGTCTATGCCCTCTTCCTTAAAAATTTCTAAAACCTTTTTGAATGAGATCATGCCGCCAATATCTCGAATATTGTATCTTATTAACGGTATTGATCCTCTGAAAGTAATAATTAAATTCTCATCTTCTTCTTCGACAAAATAAGCAGAAGTATTCAACTGTGTTAAGCTTACAACATTTCTTTTTTTCCCCAAAATTTTTGCTTGAATGTTTTTATTACTGACAATAAAATCTTGTATTAAAGCTGTCAGGCAATTACCATAACTTATTCCTCCTGCATCCGCTGTTCCGTAAACATCAACAATATTATTCAATTCTTTTGGTTCTTTGGCAAATTTATTTATTAGATTTTGTCGAAAATCATAGGACATTCCCTCGCCGCCATAGTAAAATTTAATATTATGTTTTTTCCAATCTATCCCATCTTTTTCTCCAGTATCTAAAAATAATTTGAAAAAATAAGGATATCCGCCAAAAATTATTTGATCATACTTATTAATGAACTTTTTGATAATTGCTAATGTTCCTTCCAAATCAGACCCGGGAGTTGCTATAGTTAATAAGCCTTTATTGCGTAATGCAATATCTTTCCAGAACCAAGTATTTAGTTCTCCTGCTATATAGTTGCCCAAAGAGAAACAAACAATGATAAGAGTGGATTTTTTTTGGGTTTGCCAAATGTTTCTTGCCATCATTTCAAAATAAAGAGAAATCATTTTGTCTTGAAATGAGTTCCTTGGCCAAAATACCGGTTCTCCAGTTGTGCCAGAAGTAGTTGCTAGCGTAAAGAGATCTGAATATGGTTCAAGAAGCCGTTCATCCAAATCATAATGAAAGATATAATTTTCTTTAGTTGTAACTGGCACATACTTTTTAAAATCTTCAATCGTTTGTATTTTTTCATGATTTTCAACCCCATTTTTCTTTAAAAAATCCTTATAAGCCGAAACTTTTTCTGCTACTTCGTGAAAAGTGTTTAATGCCTTTTTTTCTCCTTGTTTTTCCCACCACTCTGCTGGTCTCGATGCAAAAAACTTATTCGCCCTATCAGGGTTAGATGTTATAAATTTTCGCATTATATTTCCTATTTTTGACATAGTTTTATTTTTCTATTAATAAAAAACTCCATTTTTAATGGAGTTCTGCAAATTTTAAGACATCAATTTTTACTTGAAGAAAAAATATTAGTATTTTTCTCATATGATATAGAGGATTCATATATTATTTTATCTTAAAATATTAGAAGTTGTCAACAAATCGCATGGATCTATAATATATTGTAAAAAAACAGGGTAGCACCTAAGTGCTACCCCTTTCGACTGGATCAAACTGCGTGACGAGCTGTGGAGTTTCATTTTTCACCATTTTTATAATGGCGGAAACTCCCAGCATTGCTGCTGTGAAGGCGGCAATGATTGGTTGTGGATAGTGCCTTAATTCTCCCGTTTCCATCTGCTTCAAGATGGGGTAGAGATAAGGAGGGATATTGACACTTTCCATGATGTGATTCAGTGGTTCCATTGCAGGAATCTTTTCGAATTCCTTTAGGGTCATAGTGACTGGAATTCCCAAAAGGTTTTCAAAGACATTTTCTTTCTTAGGATCAAAAGAGAAAATGGCAGCCCCCCATCCTATATCAATAGGATAAAGGAACCACTTTCTTTGCTCTCGGCAAACCCTTGCCAGAGCAAGTGAAACTACGATTCCGGGCATTGGATCGATACAATCGATTACCACATTAACTAGAGAAGCGAAATCAAGGGCATTATTCTGGGTTACAAAATCTGCCCATGTCTCGATTACTGCTTCTGGATTGATGTTCAAAATGTGGTTTGACAAAGCAACAGCTTTGTTTTCACCGACATCCTTAACACCATATGCCTGATGGTTGAGGTTTGCTACTTCAACTAAATCAGGATCAGCGAACAGGAATCGTTCAACTCCGACGCGGCATAATACTTCGGCGATGAAAGATCCCATTCCACAGCCGGCGATTCCGACACGGATTCGCCGTAGGTTTTCCTGCTCTTCTTTCGAGAGAAGCGGGAAATTCCTGGATACCAATTCTTCGTACATTTTGACTCCTTCCTTTTTAGATTGACAAGATACTATTTTAGTATTTCTATTATAATATTAAATTCTATAAATGTCAAATGGAGATATAAGACTACATGGCTTAATTACAGGGTTTGTTAAAACTAAAAAAAAGAAAACCCAATGTATTCTCATAATATCAAGTTTTTCTTTTCACAAGGGTTAAAACCAAAATACTAACAGGTATCGTAATTTATAGACTGTCTATAATAACCTTTAAAATACGAAAAGAGGTTTAAGTGAACGAAAGACCGACGCTTGCCAAAACAGTATATTCAGGACCTTCTTTCTTTAACTCGCTAGCCATTACCTCAATTGATGAGACTGGGATTTTTAAATCAATATTTTTATCTACTAATGGCACTTCTTCTATTTCCATTTGCCTGAGCTGCCATTCTTTTATCCTGGCCAAAGTGACATGGGGAGAAAAAGGATGATTTTCTTCATTCATCTCTGCCGGCACTTTTTCGTACAAAGAGTTTTCCAGATCATTTTTTAAGGATGTTAACTCTTTTGAGGGCAAGCCATTGGCCCAAACCATTCTTGGCGGTATTTTCTTTGGCGGCCCAAAAGAAATATTATTCAGTTCTAAAGTAAACGGAGAATGTTTTTGGCCGATTTCTTCAACTGCCCGACAAGTGGTTAAAACCTCTTCATCATTCAAATTTCCCAAGAAAAAAAGCGTCAGATGAAGATTGTCCCTTCTAGTCCATTTGCAAGGCAGATCCAAGTATTCATCTTTTGTCCGGTATAGCTTTTCTCTGATGTTTTTAGGAAAGTTTATGGCAATAAAAATTCTATTTCTCACGTTACCTATTAGATTAATTATAGGGTTATGTTGTATATTGAATTAATTGCAGGATCATATGATTGAATTGTAGCAGAAATCAGAATATAATTAAACAAATGGATAAAAAATCAGAGACAAGGCCATTCACCAAATCCCCAGAAAGGAAAATAAGTATTAGAAAGTCAGAACCGGAATTAAAAAGATTCAAGCTTTCTTTTAAAGAGATTGTAATTAGTATTGGTGTTGTTTTGGGCGGCATTTTAGGAATATTGATGGTAATAGCTCTTTTAATCAGTATTGTTGTTGTAATTGTTTCTAATATAAAAGCTATTATTTATATGTTGAACTCATATATGAACGATGTTTAAAAAATCAGAAAAATAGCTTTAAGAATTTCCCAAAGCAAGGCGACTACTCATGACGTATTGCTGATTCTTAATAAACGAATGCTTCGCGGAAACGTAAAATGAAGATTCTTTCAGAATCTACAGACATATTTACGAGCAATGTATAAGCAAAGCTTAGCCTTTCCGCTTCGCGGAAACGTAAAATGAAGATTCTTTCAGAATCTACAGATATATTTCATAATTAATGTATAAATGAAAAAAATATCTAAAAAGAAGAAAAAAGAAGAAACAGATATCCAAAAAATCGTTAACTACTACTTTTGCAGCAAGGGATTGTCTTTAGATCAGATCAAAAAAGACGCTAAAAAGAAAAAAATCATTTATTCAAGGTTTACCAGGCCAGCTAAACAACTTTTGGTTTTGGCAGGATCGTCTAAAAAAGCTACGGCGGCTATTGATAAAGTGGCTAAATGGGCTAATTCAAGAAAACTGGATTATGCTATTGAAACTGTTTTTAAGAAGTGGTTGGAATTAGACAGATTAAAACCCAAAGAAATAGTTAAAAAGCCTTATTTTCAGGGAGATCCTTTGATCTGGTCAGAGTCTAAGAAAAAATGGTATGTAGTTACTAAATATGGCGACTGGCTGGAATTTGTCGGCAAAGAAGAAGAAGTTGAGTGGCGAATTTCAAAGTAAGCAAAGCTTAGCCTTTCCCTTCGCGGAAACGTAAAATGAAAATAGTTTTTTTCGGTACTCCAAAATTTTCAACTATAATTCTTGAAGCATTAATTGTTAGCGGTTATGCTCCGGTTTTAGTAGTGACGGCCGGTAACAAGCCAGTGGGCAGAAATAAAGTCATTACTCCCCCACCCGTAAAGGTTTTGGCCCTAGAGCATCAGATAAGAATATTGCAACCCCAAGATCTTGAAAGCATTGAACCAGATCTTAAAGCTCTTAATCCCGATCTGGTTATTGTCGCTGCCTACGGCCCGCCTTTTCTAACTCAGAATATCCTTCAATACAATTGTTTAAATGTTCATCCCTCTTTGCTGCCAAAATACCGAGGAGCATCGCCAATTCCAGGCGCTATTCTTAGCGGTGAAGGACAGACAGGAGTAACGATTATTAAAATGACGGACAAAATAGATCATGGCGATATTGTTGCTCAAGAAAAACTGGCTATTGAATCTCAAGATACTGCCATATCTCTAACAGAAAAACTAGCTCAGCTTGCAGCCCAACTTTTAGTTAAAACTATTCCCTTATGGATTAAGGAAGAAATTGTGTCCCGATCCCAGGGTCAATCGCCAACGCCCTACTGCCCTCAATTGAAAAAACAAGATGGCCGAATAAATTGGCAAAACAACTCAGAATATATTGAAAGGCAAATTCGCGCTTATCATCCTTGGCCAGGCACTTTTACTCTTTTTAAGGGTCAGATCTTGAAAATTTTAAAGGGTTATGTTACAGAAAAAGAAGAAACCAAACTGAATCCAGGTTTTGTTTTTTTAACCAAGGCCGAGAAAAAGCTGGCTGTTCAAACTAAAAAGGGCGTTTTAGTGATTGAGATGCTACAGCTTGAAGGCGGTAAACCGCTTTCAGCTGAAGATTTTTTTAGAGGTCATCGGGAAATCATCGGCGCAATTCTTCAATAATTTTTATACTAAATACAAGATACTATATACTATAATTTATGTTGGGTTATTTTGATTTAAGAAGAGGCGTTAGATTTATTTACGACGGTCAGCCCTGGGAGGTTTTAGATTTTAACCACATGAAGAAAGCTCAGCGAGAAGGCATCGCCCAAATTAAAATGAAGAATTTGATTACCGGCAAAGTTATAGAACAAAGTTTTCATTCCAGCGATAACTTTGAAGATGCTGATATTAAAAAACTGCCTTCTAAATTTCTTTACAACCACAAGGATAAATTTTTCTTTTGCGAGGCAGATGATGCTTCAAAAAGATTTGATTTAACTCAAAAGCAAATTGGTTCCGGATTCCAATTTCTAAAAGCTGGAGAAATAATCGATGCTTTTCTATTTGAAGACAAGATTATTAGTGTTGGCTTGCCAATCAAAATTAAATTAAAAGTTACTGAAGCTCCTCCTGGAATCAAAGGAGATCGGGCCCAGGGTGGCATGAAAACAGTGGTTTTAGAAACAGGAGCTATTATTAACGCTCCCCTATTTATCAACGAGGGTGATATTATTGAGATCAATACTGAGACAGGAGAATATGTTAGAAGGGCTGAGTAATAAATAAATCAAAAAACCGCTAGAATTTCAGCGGCTTTTTTATTACAAGATAAGGATTAATTCCTTCTGAAAAGTCGTTTCGCTCTAAGCGGAACGAAGCGTAAAATAGTCCCACGGGCTTGCCCGTGGGACTCTATTTTTCTCTTATATTGTCAAATTCGTAGAATAAAACCTTTTTAAACAAGATTAAGCATAGATTATTAATGAGGCCTTTTAATATATAACTTATACTAGCTAGGTTACTAAAACGTCGGCTTGAAGTAATCACAAAATTATCTTTTAAGAAAACAGTTTTCCCAAGTTCTTTAGCTTTTATTTGTAAATAAGAGTCGACGTTAAGGTTTATATTTTGATCAAATCCACCAAAGGCAAAATATGTTTTTTTTCTGATTGAGAAATTAAAACCACAAACTAGACCAGTAGTTAACCCGGCAAGGTATAAAAATGGTTCGACCAACAGAGTTGTTTGCCAAATGGTTGGCCTGAATTTTCCCGGTCCCCCAACCCCGACAACTTTTTCATTCTGATAAGCTTGCCAATAATTTTCAAGCCAATTTTTAGGAACAATAGTATCCCCATCTGTAAAAACAAAGATTTTTCCTTGAGCTTCTTTGCAACCGCGGATTAAAGCATGACCATAACCCTGTTTTGGCTCGTCAATAATCTTTATTTGCTTAAAGCCCAAAGCGATTTCCTTGGTTTTATCAGTAGAGTTATTATTAACCAGAATAATCTCATATTCTTTCTTGTCAAAATCTTGATTAACCAAAGATTCAAGGCATTGTTTAATGTTCTTTTCCTCGTTATAGGCCGGAACAATTACAGATATTTTCATATTCTACGAAATAGAACATTTTTAGCAGCGCTTTCTCCGGCCAGATAGCCCGTACTCCAGCAATTCTGCAAATTAAATCCTCCGGTTGGGCCATCAATGTCAATGATTTCTCCGGCAAAATATAAATTGTTAATTAGTTTTGATTTCATGGTTTTATGATCAATCTCTTCTAAAGAGATTCCCCCGCTAGTGACAATGGCTATCCCAAACCCTAAAAGTTCTTTAACAGTCATTTTTAATCCTTTTAATAGTTTTGCTAAATCCTGCCTTTCTTTTTTGGTGATGCTGTTTGTTTTTTTCTCAGGATCAATTTGAGACAGATCAATAATGACTGGAATCAGCTTTTGAGGCAAAAGATCATTCAAGCTATTTTTGAACAACTTTCTCTGGTATTTAATAAAATCTCTTTGCAATCTTTGATCTAGTTTGGCAAAGTTTAGGGCTGGTTTTAAATCAAGGAATAGATCGACTCCTCCTTTCTTTAAAAGTTTGCCAACGACCTTACTAATATCTAAAATAATCGGGCCAGTGATGCCAAAATGGGCGAATAAACATTCTCCGAATTTACTATATTCTTTTTTGTTTTTTTGGATAACGCTTATCTCAACATTTTTTAAACTCAAGCCCTGGAGCTCTTTAATCCAGCTTTCTTTTAAGGCAATTGGCACTAGAGCAGGGTCTAGCTCTTTTATTTTATGGCCGAGCTTTTTAGCCCATTCAAAGCCATCTCCGGTTGAGCCTGTTGTGGCGTAAGATTTGCCGCCAGTGCAAAAGATATAGTTTTTGGCAATAATTTCTTTCTTTTTCAAGATTAACTTTTCAATTCTACTACCTTGGCGCTTAATTTTAAGAACCTTGGCGTCATAGGTGATATTAGCCTTACTTTTATCCAGATACTTTACCAGAGATCTTAAAACATCAATTGAGCCGTCGCTAATCGGGAAGACTCTCTGTCCCCTCTCAATTTTGATTTCTAATCCTAACTGATTAAAAAAATCAATAACTTGTTCTGGTCCGAACATAGAAAAAGCATGGAAAAGAAACTTGCCGTTCTGACCGTAGTTTTTTACCAGCTTTTTCAAATTAAACTCAGCATTAGTGATATTGCACCTGCCCTTTCCTGTTAAAAGCAATTTTTTGCCTAAAGTGTCATTCTTTTCTAAAAGAATCGTTCTAGCACCAAGCTCAGCAGCCCGGCCTGCGGCTATCATACCAGCCGGTCCACCGCCAATAACAGCCACGTCAAAAATGTCTTCTTCTCTTATATTTGTCATTTTTTAATCTTAGCAAAAAATCGCTAATTTAGCATTAACTATTCAAAAACTGGAGTTAGCAATAACTCTTTAATTATTGATTAGTAGATAGATTTGAACCAATTTATTATCTTGAAGGTATATTCATTCCCGCTGACCTGATTTGAATTGATGTGGCGGTTAGGCTGCCATCTTGGTTTGCTGTCCCATTTACGGTTACGCTTTTACCGGTTTCTAAATCAGCCAAAGAGCCGCTAGTGAATGCATCAATAGTTGTTGTTTCGGAGAGAAAAATAATCTTTGAACCACCATCCTGGCTTTTTATAGTAATGCTTTTATCGTCTTGCGAAAGAATTTCTCCGGAAACAAAATTAACACCCGCAGCTCCATTTCTAAATCCTCCAGTTACATTAGCTTGGGGCACAGATCCATTCATTTGAGCTAGTCTTTGACTGAAACCAGCCGGCAGTTTGCTTTGCTCGTATTTAATGCCGCCATAAAAGGCTCCGCCGCCGATTAAAACTATTGCTAGAGAAAATATCAATAATGTTTTTTTCATAATTTATTTATTATTTATTTTATGTTTTTATAGTTACTCATATCTTAGAGCTTCTATTGGTTTCAGCGAGGCAGCTCTTTTGGCTGGATAATAACCAAAGATAATACCGATAGCAGCTGAAAATACGAAAGCTAAAAGAATCGAACCAGAAGAAATTTTAGTGGTAATAGATCCGAAATGAGAAACTAGGATTGATGCCAGCCAGCCCAGCAAGATTCCGAATATCCCGCCGATAAAAGTTAAAAGAACTGCTTCAGCCAAAAACTGCATATTAACATCTTTTTTTTGGGCGCCAAGAGCTTTTCTTAAGCCGATTTCTCTGGTTCTTTCTGTGACCGTTGTTAGCATCATATTCATAATGCCAATACCCCCGACCAATAAAGAAATACCTGCTATTGAACCAAGTAAGATTGTCAGAGTTTGAGTAATTGATGAAGCGCTGGCAACTATGTCAGCCTGATTCATAATGCTGAAATCAGCCAAGGTCGGATCAGTGATATGATGTCGTTCCAAAAGCAAGAAAGTGATTTCTTCTTGGACTGCGGTCATGGATTCTTGACTAGCTGCTTCGATATAAGCGCTAGTTAAATAATCTTTGCCCGCTAAAAAGCGTTGAGCGGTAGAAAGAGGGATAAAGATAATATCGTCTTGGTTACTAAAACCAGAACCGCCCTTTGATTCGGTTATACCGACAACCTTAAATTCTATGCCCTTAATGCGAATTTTATTTCCTACAGCATTAGTAGTATTTTCTCCGAATAAGTCGTCGCGCGTTGAAGGTCCTAAAACTGCTATCTTGGATAAGTTTTGCAGGCTTTGCTCGGTGATAAAACTGCCTTCAGCAATTTGAATATTCCTTACTTCTGTATAATCCGAAGTTGTGCCGACAATTTGAGTATTGGTGTTAGTTCCTTTAGCTGTTACTTGGTAGCGGCCAGCTAGTTCCGGAGCGACTGCTTTAACTAGACTAATTTCGTTTGCAATGGCAATAGCGTCAGCTGAAGTCATTGTTTGGGCCGAGCCCCGTCCACTACTAGCCTGATAACCAATCCCCCTTTGGGCTCCAGGAGAGACTATAAGCAAATTAGATCCTAATGACTGAATATTAGCTTGGATTGAACCAGTGGCGCCTTGACCAATGGAAACCATAGCAATAACTGATCCGATACCAATAACAATTCCAAGAACCGTCAAACCCGAACGAGTTTTATTTAAAAGCAGAGCAGAATATGTTTCTTCAAATAAATCTCCAATAGTCATGGCTATTCTTTAATTTCCCGAGTTATTTTTTCTTTAGTCCAATTACCAATACTGTCTTCAATAATCTGGCCATCTTTGATAGCAATGACTCTTTTAGCGTGGTTAGCAATGTATTTTTCATGAGTGATTAGAATAATGGTTCTGCCTTGCTCGTGTAGTTTTTGGAAAGTTTGCAGAACAACTTCTCCGGTTTTACTATCTAAATTTCCAGTCGGCTCATCAGCTAGTATTAAAGCTGGATCATTAACTAGGGCTCTAGCTATGGCTACTCTTTGCATTTGTCCGCCTGACAATTGATTGGAAAGATGATGGAATAGCTCATCTTCCAAGCCAGCATTTTGAAGAGAGGCACGCGCTAAATTTTCTCTTTTATCTTTAGGAAAGCCGGCATAGACTAAGGGTAAAATTACGTTCTTCAAGACTGTGGTTCGAGGCAAAAGATTATAGGATTGGAAAACAAAACCAATTTTGTCTCGACGGACATTAGCTAATTGATCGTCGGAAAGCTTGGCCACATCCCGACCATTTAAAAAATAATCACCGCTGCTAGGCGTATCTAAGCAGCCTAAAATATGCATTAAAGTTGACTTGCCCGAACCAGACGGCCCAATAATAGCTACAAATTCTCCGTCTTTAATGGCAAAAGAAATGTTTTTTAAGGCCTGGGTTTCTCCAGCTTCGGTTTTATAAATTTTACTGATATTTTTACATTCAATCATTTCTGTCTAAGATTTAAAATCCCGGCATTCTAAAACCGCCATCCGTTTGAACCCTATTAGAGGTAGTAGGCGCAGAGCTAGTTGTACCCGAAGCGATTTTGCCGGTGATAATAATATCTCCTTCTTGCAGGCCAGAAATTATCTGGGTGTAGTCGTCGTTGGCTGAGCCAATCTCTATTGGTTGGTTTTTGGGCGTTTCTGATAGAATTATGCCTACTGAAGCAGTTGATAGACTTTTTGCGGTTTGATCTGTTGGCATCTGAACATAATATGAATCATCTTGGTATTTGACGCCAGCATTGGGCACCATTAAAACGTCTGTTTTAACATCAATAATAATATTAACCGAAGCGCTCATTCCCGGTTTAATCCTTTCATCTTGAGTGTCAAAGCTAATTTTAACGTTATAGGCAACAATTCCTTGATTGACGGTGCCGATGGCATCAACTTCAATAACTTTACCGCTAAGGCTTAAATCTTCAATAGCGTCAAAAGTCAAGCTGGCTTTTTGACCGGTTTTGATTTTAGCAACATCAATTTCATTGAACGAAACTTCAGCAATTCTTTGTTTAGTGACAATAGTTGCCAAAGAGTTTCCGGACGAGGCAGAATCCCCTTTTTTGGCTAAAACCGCGGCGATAACACCGTTAAAAGGAACGCGGACATAATGATTATTAAAAGTTTCGTTGGCCGCAGTTAAGGCGTCTTCTTTTTGCTGAATAGAGATTTTCTTTGCCCTGACATCAAGATCGTCCGGTCCCTCTTTCATCTTCTCTAGAGACAAAGTTTTTTCTTTAATAGATTGTTCGGCGTTTAAGATGGCATTTTTAGAATCTTCAATAACTCTTTGAGTCGACAATAAGCTTAAAAGATTGCTATTAGTTGTACTAGTATAGCTGTTTAAGCTTGAAAGGTGGGTGTTGGAAAGCGAGGCAGGTCTTAAGCCATGCTCGATGAGTTTGTCCTGATAGAATTGAACCAGATTATTGGTATCCTTGACGGCCTGGGAGATATCTTTCACAGTATTATAAGTTTGATTGGTTAGAGATTCAATGGTCGCCTTGTCAGAAAACCGGCTGACAGACTTGTAATCAGCGAAATTCTTATCATAAGCAGTTCGAGCGGCTCGATAACTGTCATAAGCGTCTTGTTTATATGCAATTACTTTTTCGTCATAGTTTTTAGTGGAATCTGCATAAAAATCAATGTTCCATTGGCCAACATTTAAACTGGTGCTAAAAATCATGTCATCTAAGCCCGCCATTAAGGCCGGGAGTTGAAGAAAAGTATTGGCGACTGTGTTAAGGCCGTCTTCGTAATCTTTTTCCAGAGAGTCTTCAGAATTTTTCTTTGATTGATAGGCCTGATTTAAAGAATTTTCAGCCTGGAGAAGAGATAATTCATCTACTGGGTCATAAAGCTTGTCCAGTTCAAGTTTTGCTGTTTCCAGATTTGTTCGGGCATCATAGAGATTCCGTTCTGCTTCGCTGGTATCTATTTTAGCGATCAGGGCTCCGGAAGCAACTTCTTGCCCTTGAGTTATATAGATAGCGGTAATTTCTCCGCTTACTTTAGGTTTGACATCTAACTGATTTAGGGCAGAAACTTGGCCGGTTCCGGAAACCGAAGTAATAATAGTTCCTTTTTCTACTTGAGCTAAGGCATAACGAGTTGAGTCTCCGGACGACGTTATTGATCTTATTCCGAAATAACTGATAATAATGATTGCAGCAAAAATAAAACCAGAGATGGCTTTGTGCCCTAATGCGAAGATCTTTATTTTTTGAAACATATTTCTACTTTTATTTTTAAATTAAAGAAAGGCTCAGGCCTCTATTCCTTTTTTAGAAATAGAGAGTCTGAAACCTCCTTTTAAGATCTGGAAGATATCATTTTTCTTATTGTTTTGGCCAAAAACCTTTATTGCCTGGACCTTTAAATCCTAGATGTGACATATCACCTATGAATCCCCTTCCCATAAATCCAAAGTTAATATTATTGTCTTGTCTCCATATTTTCATGTCATCCATAATCTTTTCCATTTCAGCCTGTTTTTCTTCTCGAGAAAGGTCTTTTAAGGAATCCATTTTTTGTTTCAGTTCTTCTTGTTTTGCCAAAATTAAGATTTTTTGGTCTTCAGTGATTTTTCCTTCTGCAATGGCTTTATCCAGTATTTCATTATACCTGACTTGATTTTGAGCTTGTTTCTCCTGTCTATTTTCATCTAGAACTTGCTGAACTTGGACAGTATCAAGGTTAAATTTTTCTACCAGTTTTTGGATAACGGGTGGAAAATTACCATTGGTTGACTGAGCCTTGACGATACCAATGCTGGAAATTCCAGCCATGGCTAGAGCGCCAACTATTGCCGTTAAAGCCATCAGGGCTTTTGTTTTATTTTTCATATGTTATTTTATATTTTAATTTTTACCGACCTTTCACTAATTACTACAACTAGGAAAGGTTTTTGTTTCATTTTTTTAAAAACATTATTGGTTTTGGAGAGAAATTAGGCCTATATTCAAAATCTTTAGGGAAATTTTCAGGCAATTTTTTAATGCCGTCAGCCTTAATAATACCATCTTTTATTTTTCCAATAACCATAATATAATCTCCTTTTTCGATTTCCCTTTGTCTTGGGGAAATAGTTCCGGGAACTATGTTCACGGTCAGGATTTTTCCTTCAGGAGTTTCAAAAGTGAAATTATTTTCAGAAGTTTCCAGAACAATTCCGTATAGTACATTTTCAGGCCTGCCAAAATCAAGATCTCTGTAAAGGGGTCTAGCAAAGGGCATGCGTCCTGCCTGGACTTGTTGGAACATTCTTTTATGCAAAGGTGTTTGACCAACAATAAAACTTATAGTTATGACTAATCCGATAATGGCTAAAGCTGAATATAGGAGAGGATTTCGATAGGCAAAGGAATATCTCTTTACTAGTGTTTCTAAAATAGCGATGAAAACAATGGCAATTATAATTAGGGTCCACGGAAAAGCTCCGAAAAGCATTCTTAATCCTCCAAAACCGAATTCAGGCAAAAATTGCAGAGGAGATTTTCTAAAAGCAAAAAGCATAAAGCTTATAATATATAAAGTTGCCCCAAAAGTAATGATTATTCCCGTAATTATTAAAATTGCTTTCAAGACAAAGTGAGATCTGGGGAGTATCTTAATTTCTCCCCTTTTTATCTTATCCAGTAAGTTTTGCTTTATTGATTCTTTATTTTGTTCTTGGTTCATAGCAGTTAATATAGAACTGATATATCGGGCATCCTGCCCGTTATAGGCTATAGTTTGACTTTTTAAAGACTTCCGCCATTAATTTCTTTCCTCTTTTTAGTCTGATGCCTACGGTTGAAACTGGGATTTGCATAATATCAGCAATTTCTTCATAGCTGAGTTCTTCAAGATAGAAAAGGATTAATGGTTCTTTATATTTTAGATCAAGCTTATTTAAACAAGCTTCAATCATGGTTTTTATGTCTTTTTTGTCTATTTCTTCTTTTAAAGTATTGTCTGAAAAACTATGGGGGAAAAGCGCATCAAGGCCAAAAAGAAACAAAGGTTTTTTCTTTTTTAAGGCGTTGATCAGTTCATTGTGAGCGATTCGGTAAAGCCAGGAAGAGAATTTTCTTTTTGAATCAAAACTTTGGATATTAACGTAGGTTTTAATAAAGATGTTTTGAACTACGTCATTAATATCTTCTTGATCTGATAAGAATTTTCTGGAGTACCTTTTAATTTTTTCTTCGTATCTTTCAATTAAAATGCCGAAAAGCTCAATTTTTCCAGATTGGATTAATTTTGCAATTTCTTCATCTTTTTGAATAAACACAATCTGCCTCATAGTATTAATACAAGCGAAGAGCTCTTTTTATTTCATTAGAATCGAGCTTGCTCATTTCGAGTAAAGCGAGAATCAAACTTGTTTATTTCATTAGAATCGAGCTTGTTCATTTCGAGTAAAGCGAGAATCAAACTTGTTTATTTCGTTAGAATCGAGCTTACTCATTTCATTTGCAAGGTTGCAAGGTGACTGTCACCTTTTCTCCCCCGAACAAACTTAGGAACAAATTTGACAAATGGCGTGATTTTGAAAGATTTCATTCAAAGCTTTTTCAGCAAACAATCTCAACGTCTTTATCGATACTTTTTTCTTCTTAAATTTGTCTTAGTGAGTTCAATGATAATAATGGCAATAGCCGCTGAAGCCAAGAGTAAAGCCCAGTGATCTAAGTGCAAAGGAACAATCCCCAACAGCTTTTGGGTTATGGGAATATAGGTAATGGTAATTTGCAAGACTAAACTAGAAATCACGGCCAAAAACAGCCATTTATTCTTCCAGAAGTTTTCATATCTCCAAAAAGGTTTTCTAAAAGTCCGACAGGAAAAGATGTATAAGACCGAATCAAAAGAAATAGCCATGAAGGCCATGGTTCTTCCCAGATTAAGCATATTGAGATGAAGGCCAAAATACCAAAATAATCCTAAAGCAAAACCTCCGGAAAGGAAAGATATTAGGAATATAAGAGAAATTCCGAATCTATTTAAAATCGGTTCGTTAACGCTTTTAGGGCCCTCGGCCATGACTTCTTTTTCCATGGGCTCAAAACCAAGGACAATGTCTTCCGGGCCGTCGCATAATAAATGGATCCAAAGAATTTGAACAATAGTTAAAGGCATTGGCCAGCCCATAATAATTGATCCTAAGATCAGGAATATTTCAGCAAAAGAATCAGACAACATGAAAAAAATGACCTTTTTTAGATTTTCAAAAACAACTCTTCCCTCCTCAATAGCCGAGACAATGGTTTTAAAGTTGCTGTCTAAAAGAATTAAATCAGCTGTTTCTTTGGCAACTTCGGAAGCTTCGTTAACGACAATGCCGATATTTGATTTTTTCAAGGCAAGAGCATCATTAACGCCATCGCCAGTCATGGCCACGACTTCCCCTTGTTCTTGGAGAATTCTGACGATTCTTAATTTTTGGTCTGGGGTTACTCGAGAAAATAAAAGTATGTTACCAATCACGGCTTTAAGTTGGTCGTCATTAAGCTCTTTAAGTTGTTTGCCTTCCAGGGCTTGGTCTGAAAAGATTTTCATTCCTAAATGTTCCATAATTTTTTCGGCCGTGCCACGATAATCTCCAGTAACTACTTTTACTGTGATGCCAGCCTGCCTGGCAATTAAAAGAGCTTCTTTAACCTCCTGGCGAGGCGGATCCCAAAGCCCGATCATACCGCCCCATTTAAGTTGAGGCATTTTTTTAATACTAATCTTATCAATATTAACTTTTTTAAAACCTAAACCTAATATTTTTAAGCCTTGGCTAGCCCATTCATCCATTCTTGCTAGAATTTCTTGACGCTGGTTATCGGGTAAGTCGGTCATGTTCATAATGGTTTCCGGGGCGCCCTTAACCAAAAGTAAATTCCCAACCGGCAGAGGATTAACGGCATTAATCGTTGCCATAAATTTATAATTGCTGCTGAAAGTAATTTCAGCTAACCGTTGGTATTTATCAACAGCTTCCTGGGGGTCAAAATCTTTTTGATCTCTTAAATATTGCCAAAGGGCAGTTTCAGTCGGGTCAGAAAAGTTATTACATAGAGACATTACTAAAAAGCCATTTTCCTTGTTTTGAAAATCTGTTTTATCAACCCTCATTTCTCCATGAGTCAGGGTGCCAGTTTTATCAGTGCAGATGACAGTCACTGATCCCAAAGTTTCTACCGCCAAAAGCTTTCTGATTAAAGCTTTTTTCTTTAGGGTTTTTTGCATGGCAATCACTAAAATTATTGTAGTGACAATAATTAAAGCCTCAGGGATAATAGCTACCATAATTACTGACGAAGTCTGAAGCATTTGCCAAAAATCTTTGCCAACGATTACTCCAGAAATTAGAATCAGCAAAGAAAGGGCTATAGAAAGATAAGTGATTCCTTTGGTAAACTTTTTTAGCCTTAATTGCAAAGTAGTTAAGGGCTGGGAAGTTTCCTTTAAAGATAGGGCGATTTTCCCCATTTTTGTATTCAGTCCCGTACTAGTTACTTTAATAACAGCCCGACCGCCAGCTACGATTGTGCCCATGAAGACATCTTGATCTGAGTTTTTTTCCAAAGGCTCGCTTTCACCAGTTAAAACAGCTTCATTAATAAAGAAAGAAACAGCTTCTAAAACAATGCCGTCAGCTGGGACCTTATCTCCAGTAGCAAGAAAAACAATATCGCCAGGAACCAGTTCTGAAACTGGTATTTCTTGGCGCTGACTATCTCGTTCTACCCGAATAAAAGGCTTAATAAGCTTTTTTAAAGCTAACAGAGTTTTTTGGGCCTTATATTCTTGGAAAAAACCAAATAAAGAGTTCAAAAGTAGAACTGAGAAAATGAAAATTATTTCAAAATATTCTCTAGAGAATACAGAAATTAAGCCGGCAAACAAGAGCAGAAAGATCAAGGGATTAGAAAACTGGGCCAGAAAAATCTTTAAGGCCGTAGCTTTTTTTTCTTCGGGTAAAACATTCCTGCCGTATTGAATTCGAAGTTCTTTTGTTTGTTCTAGGGTTAATCCAGTATATTTCATAGATTTTTTTCATTATATTGATATACCAGCTTGTTAGCTATTATAGCATAAATGATATTCTGGCACCTCGGGAACAACTTACTAGCTGCTATATTAATTTACTTGATTCAAAAACAAAACTCGGATATTTTTTCCGAGTCTTGGAATTATCTTGAGCAGTCCCAAGTAAATATTAGGGACTGCTCAGGGTCTAGGAAGTTTCAGCACCATTTGCACCGGGTCATCAGGGTGATACGGCCATGCCCGTCCTGGGCTGAAACTTCTTGAGCTAGGATTGGCAATCAGCATGACATCCTCCTTTGCCCTTGAAGTTTCTAATTTGAATGTTAGAACAAAATTAAAAATTAGTCAATAGTTATAGCTGGGGGTTTAGTTATGAGGTAATATTGAATCTATTTAATATAGATTATTTAGGATTATTAAAAACTGGCGGCTGAAGATGTTAATCATCTGTCGAGCCGCCAGTCAGGTTGAGGCGTTATTACGCCATAGTGCCGTTAACCGACACATGAAAAATTCTTTTGGAAACGATCTCCCAGTTCACCACGCCAATTGCGGCACCGAGAAATCCGCCAAATATTACGAGCAATGCTTGCTGAACGAAAGATGTGGATGTCTGGACAAGCCAGATGTAGCATATTGTGCCGCCAAGCGTTCCGTCAATCGCACAGAGTATTCGCTTATGTGAATGAATTAGCCTGAATAGGTGCCAGGCGAATTGGACTGAAAAACGGAGTATCTCCCCTACAATAATAGCAAGATACATCCACAAATCCCACAGAAGGAATTTTATTACTCTGAAAGTTCCTTGCAGAATCCATTTTGCGGCATTGACATAGGTAAGGGGAACTTCTTCGCAGTCGTGGAGCTGTCCCAAATAATCCCAACAACGATGGTCTACAAGCATTGCGCCAATACAAGCAAGAAGAACAAAAAGGCCACTAAAAGCTATGACTGTTAAACAATAGCACAAGATGAGCAGTAAGGTTTCTGTGATTATTATTCTCATCTCTCCCATACTTGTTGGTAATGCCGATACGTCTATAGCAATTGCAATGATAAGGGGCAGAGCACAAAGCATACCGAAGTATAAAAATGGATGTGGCCTGGGAAACCATTCCCTTACTAAAACGATCATGTTCTTCCACATATCTGCACTCTTTCTCCCGAGAGTGCGCAGAAAAGCAATGGGAATCGCCCAGCAAATTTCGCGGAACTCATAACTAACATATCCGCCAGCGAGTCCAGCGATGAAGCCAAGCCACCAATAGCTTGGCGTGAATATGAGCGCCATTATGCAAAAGCTGGCGCCACCGATAAAACAAGCAACCGCAATTTTTCTTGTTTCCATGAGAAACTCCTTTCAAGTTTCAAGGTACAACTTTCCCGCGAAACTCCGCGGAGAGACTATCGAGCATAATCCCGATATTATTAATATTAATACACATTATAATACAGTAGTCAAGATTCGCGATACAAGGCAATACTTCAATAATTTAGCAACGCTGATTAAAAACCGCCTTAATAAAAAGGCGATATTTCTTTGCAGTGTTCCTTGGTCTAGAACCAATGTTTCAAAGGAAGATTTGGGTTTTTTGCTAACCCATCTCGGCCTGATCTAACATTGGTTGCTGGAGACGACTTACTTAAACTATTTGATAACTCTCTCCTTTCCCAACTGCATATCTGACAAATTTCAGAGAGTGAGCAAAAACTTCAGGATTAGCAGGTTGATTCACAGAGATAGAAATATCCAGACGTTCTTGCCAGCAAAAGTTTATTAACGATATCCATTGAGGGTCGAGATTGGATTTCGCCCACTCAATTCCTGCGAGTTTAGAGTTGACTTCTCCTTTATGTAAACCGTAAAGCATACGGCTTTACAGCTATTCCGAAGTTTTGGCGAATGATAGTCCATTTGCCTAGGCTCATTTTTAGTATAACAAAAGAAAGTTTGGTTTGAAATATATATCATTTTAAAAAAGAAGAAGGGGTTATCCGCGAGATGCGAATAACCCCTTTTTTGTGGCGGACGCAAGACTTTAAAATATTAAAAAGTTTAAGTGTCCAAGTTTTCAAGGCTCTACTTATTACTGCGGGAGAAACCCAGACGCCGAGCCACAGTGCGAATTCTTATCGCCAAACCAGCCCGTTTCAAACTCGATGTAGCCAGAGTCAAAGGAGAAAAAGAGCACGCCCGAGAAAAAGCAGTCAGCATTAAAAGAATATTCGTTGCCCGCGCAGTCAATCCACAGGTCATAGTAGTTCTGCAGTCGTCGGGGATGCGTCAGTAACACCAACCCTTAATATCAAGGCAGTTATTTGACAGAGTGCAGGAAGTTTTTAAGGGCTACGATAAAAAGCCGTTTAGATACGCCTGTAAACCTTTCGCCTTCAGGGGTTTAATAAAGTGTGCCGATTGCGGTTGCACCATTACGGCGGAAACATCAAAACATAAATATAATTATTACAGTTGCACCAATTTCAAAAAAGCACATACCAAAAGGCTCTATATCAACGAAGAAAGGCTATTAGAGCCAGTCTATAGCGTTTTGAGGCATATAAGGCTCACAGACGGGCAAATGCCGTTTAATAGCGGGTTTGAAGCAGACTGACGAAGCGAAAGATAAGTTCTTTGAGGCTTCAATGGAAAGCCTACGGGGAGATTATGATAAATATGAAAAGAGAAAAAGCAACTTACTTGATAGATTGGCTGACGAAGAAATAACCAAAGAAGATTATGATAAAAAATTAAATGAATATCAGATAAAACAATCTCTGATAAATACCGAGATGGCAAAGCACCACAAGGCTGATAATGAGTATTACATTACGGTTGCTATGATTTTAAGCCTTGCTAAAAGGGCTTATAAGATATTCAAAAGTTCTGAACCAATGGAGAAAAGGGCGTTTCTTAATTTCTTACTTCAGAACTCCAAATTACAGGGCAGAAAGTTCACTTTTGAACTTAAAAAGCCGTTCAATGCGGCTCTTGTTGCTCACGAGCGTTCAAACTTGCTGCGGGGCTTGGATTCGAACCAAGATAGTCACCTTCAAAGGGTGATGTCCTACCATTAGACGACCCCGCAATATTTAAATTCCACAGTACTCAGCAATAGCCAATTCCAAAGGAAGCTGCAAGATGGGCGAAGATTTCATTCTGTTCTGGGCATCAAGGAAAAGATCCAAAAGCTTTCTTAAATCCTCTTCCTGAAACTTATCAGTCTGGTTTTTTAATTTTCCAAACTCTTCGTCAGATAAGCCGTCGGTCAAAGGATTGTGCAAGTCTTTGCCGCCAATCTTAAACATTAAGCTGGCATGAAGATAATTAATAACTTCAGACACAAACTGGATCAGGTCATTGCCTTCTTCGAAAATCTGTCCTAAAAGACTAATAGCAGCTTTGGCATCTTTAGCCAATAAAGCATCAACCAGTTCAGCTGCTTTTTGCAGCCCTACAATTCCCAGCAGTTCTCTCAAGTCTTTTAAAGTGATCTTGTCTTTTGAGCAAAAGGTAGCTGATTGGTCAAGAATGGTTTCTGCATCTCTTAAAGATCCTCCGGAACTCAGAGCAATCAGTTCCAAGGCTGGCTTTTCTATCTGAAGCTTTTCTTTTTTGGCTACAATTTCCAGCCTCTTGATGACTTCGGCCATTTTCAGCCTTTTAAAGTCAAATCTTTGACATCTAGAAATAATGGTCGGGATCATTTTGTGAATTTCAGTTGTTGCCAGGATAAAGATGGCGTGGTCGGGCGGCTCTTCAAGAGTTTTTAAAAGCGCATTTGAAGCTTCTTTGGTAAGCTGGTGACTTTCATCAATAATAAAGACTTTGTATTTTGACTTAGCTGGGGCAAATTTAATTCCTTCTTTTAGCTCTCTAATTTCATCAATGCCTCGATGGGAAGCAGCGTCAATTTCAATCAAATCAATACTCCTGCTGTCGTTAATTTCCAAACAGCTCGAGCATTTATTACAGGGCTCAAATTCCTCCTTTTTCCTGCCGGTACAGTTTAAGGATTTGGCAAAAAGTCTGGCAATAGTGGTTTTACCGCTACCTCTGGGGCCGGAAAATAAATAGCCCTGAGAAAGAATGTCTAAACTCAAAGCATTAGTCAGAGTTTTGACAATGTGCTCTTGGGCAATGATTTCAGCAAAAAGCTTGGGTCGATATTTCCTGTAAAAGACTTTAGACATTTTCTTTAAAAACTATAAGTTTATAACCAAGAAAGTTCCAAAAGAGTCCGATAAAACTTCCCTTTATAGCTCCGATAATAGCCCAAGTTTTAGAGCTAAGTCCGAGCCAGGGGCTGATAGAATTAACTACTAAGGATGCAACTCCGACATTAATAAAAAATCCAATAATACTTATTAATAGAAACAAACTAAACTTTCTTTTTTTCGATTCAAAAGTCCAAGCTTTATTCAGGAAGTAGGAATTTACAGTGGCAATAAAGAAAGAAAATCCCTTAAAAACAGAATATTGCCATCCTTTATCTATTCCGGAAGCAGAGATCAGTAAAAAGAGAATACCCAAGTCAATTAAAAAGTTTAAGCTGCCGACTAAAAAGAACTTTGCAAACTGCAATAAGTTTTCTTTCATTCATTTAATTTAACATGGAGTGATTAAAAGAGCAAAGTCGTTTAGTTGAAACAAAAAAGAGCTCCGTTTGCACGGGCTCTTTTCGTTGGGTGGGAAGTTTTCAAGGGCTGGCTTCCAGTATTGCTTCAGTAGTTTTTCTCAGTAACGGATATAACCACATCCGCCACTTGTCCCTTATCAGTGCGATAATAAGGGCAATTAAAACCTCTGGGAGATACAATACAGCGATGATTGCCCAGAGCAGGATTACCGCGATGAAGGCACCGATAAGTTGGATGCCCAGCCAAAGCCCGTTTACAAACTTGATCCGAAAACCTTCTTGTTTCATTTTCTGCCTCCTTGCAGTAAATTTTGAACTATAAATATTATAATAAGGATTATTGTGAATGTCAAGACGAGAGGATTTTATTTAAACTAATTTGTGCTAAAATAAATAAATGATTAAATTTTATAATACCCTTACTAGAAAAATACAGGACTTCAAGCCCATTAAAAAAGGCTTAGTTGGTATTTATTCCTGCGGTCCAACTGTTTACTGGAATCAGCACATTGGTCATATGTATTGCTATGTTCAATGGGATGTTTTAGTCAGGTTTTTAAAATATTCTGGCTATAAAACAAAGTGGGTAATGAACATTACTGATGTTGGCCATATGACTTCTGACCAGGACTTCGGGGAAGACAAAATGGAAAAAGGAGCTAAAAGAGAAGGTCTGACGGTCTGGCAGATAGCTGAAAAATATACCCAGCAGTTTTTAAATAGCCTGGATTTGCTTAATATTAACCGACCCAATATTCTTTGCCGAGCTACCGATCATATTCAAGAGCAAATTGATTTAGCTAAAAAGATAGAAAAGAATAGTTTTGCTTATTTGACCAAAACAGGCTTGGTTTTTGATACTTCAAAGTTTCCTGGTTACGCTAGCTTTGCCAAGCTTAACTTAAAAAAACAGGTTTCGGGCTCTAGAGTTGAAATAGACCCTGAGAAAAAAAAGCCCTGGGATTTTCTTTTATGGGTGACTAATCAGCCGGACCATATTATGCTTTGGGATAGTCCTTGGGGCAAAGGCTATCCAGGTTGGCATATTGAATGCACAGCCATGTCTGTTAAATATCTGGGTAAGAGATTTGATATTCATACTGGCGGCAAAGAGCATATTCCGGTTCATCATACTAATGAAATTGCTCAAAGTTATGGCGCTTTCGGCAAGCAAACTGCCAATTACTGGCTTCATAACGAATGGCTGACCTTAGAGGGAGAAAAGATGTCAAAGAGTTTGGGTAATAATGTTTTAATCACTGATTTAGTCTCTAAGGGCTTTAACCCCCTTTCTTTAAGATATTTAATCCTGACCTCCAATTACCGCCAGGGCATAAATTTTACCTGGAAAGGGCTAGAAGCTTCTGAAACAGCTCTTAAAAATCTTTACGGTAAAGCCCTAGAATTAAAGAACGCAAAAGGAAAATTAAGAAAAGCAGTTATTGATAAATATCGCCAAAGTTTTAAAAAAGCTGTTGGTAATGACCTAAATATTTCTCAAGCTTTAGGGTTAACCTGGAAAATGCTCAAGAACAAGGAGCTCTCCGATAAAGAAAAATATCGTCTGCTAGCTGATTTTGACAAGGTTTTCGGTTTTAATTTAAAAGAGGTAAGGGCAGAAACAGCTTCAAAACAGGTTTTAGATTTAATTGAAAAAAGAGAAGCTTTGAGAAAAGGAAGACAATGGCAGTCAGCAGACCGTATTAGAAAGAAGATAGAAAACCTTGGCTGGCAGGTGGAAGATACTGAGATCGGACCAAAGCATAAAAAGATTTAAAGAATACAAAACCCTGTCATGATTCAATTAAAAATCGAAAAGGAGCTAAGCTCCTTTACATAAATTAAGAAGAAAGTTGGATATCGCATGTCTAATTGAATTGGGGCTAAGCATATTTTTTCAAAAATCTGCAAAATTACGCCATTTGTCAGATTTGTTCGTAAATTTGTTCGGGTTATGAAAGGTGACAGTCACCTTTCAAAAAAAGGAGCTTAGCTCCTTTTCGGTATTTGATCTTGTTATTAAACTCTTAATATCTCTTAAAGTTAAGGGATTGCTCCCCCCTTTGGTTTTTGTTAGAGTAAAGGAAATAACATGGCAGAAACAATTCCTGAAAAACTTCCTCCGCAGAATATAGAGGCCGAACAATCAGCTCTAGGCTGTCTTTTAATTGATAAGAACGCCATTCTCAAGGTGGTTGATTTTTTAAAACCTAAAGATTTTTATAAGCCTGATCATCAGCAAATTTATCAGGCAATGATGGATCTTTTTGAGAAGAACGATCCCATTGATATGCTGTCTATCTCTAGCCGCTTGAAAGAAAAGGATCAGTTTGAGAAAATTGGCAGCAATGCTTACTTGACCCAGCTGGTTAATTCAGTAGCAACAGCAGCTCACGTAGCCAGTTATGCCAAAATTATTCAAAGAAAAAGAATTTTAAGGGATTTGATTGATGCCAGTCATGACATTAGTCGGATGGGATATAACGAATCTGAAGATACCGAGATCCTTCTTGATCAGGCCGAGAGAACAATCTTTAGCATTACCCAGAAATCTTTAACTCAGAAATTCCTTTCTATTAAAGGGAGCTTAGAAGAAGCCTTTGAAAGGATTGATAGACTGTCCAAGCACGAAGGCGGTCCTAGGGGAGTTCCAACTGGCTTTATTGACTTGGATAGCATGCTCTCTGGACTTCAAAAAACAGACTTAGTGATTCTGGCTGCCCGTCCCTCAATGGGAAAATCAGCTCTGGCTCTAGACTTTGCCAGAAATGTGGCCGTTAATCAAAAGTTACCAGTTGGCATTTTTTCTCTTGAAATGTCAATGGATCAGGTAGTTGATAGGTTAATTTCATCTCAGTCTGGAGTTGATCTTTGGAAAATCAGAACAGGAAAACTTTCTTCCAAAGGAGAAGACAATGATTTTTCCAATATTCAGGAAGCTTTGGGGGTTTTAGCTGAGACTCCGATTTTTATTGATGACGCGGCTACTTCAAACATTTTACAGATGAGAGCTATGGCCAGGAGACTTCAAGCAGATCAGGGGTTAGGATTATTGATAATTGACTATTTGCAATTGGTTGAACCAAGGACTACCTCAGAAAGTCTTGTTCAGCAGATTACCGAGATTTCCAGGTCTTTAAAAGGTTTGGGTCGAGAATTAAATGTTCCCATTTTAGCCGTATCTCAGTTATCTAGAGCCGTTGAACAAAGGTCTCCGCAAATACCAAGATTGTCTGACTTGAGAGATTCGGGCTCACTTGAACAAGATGCTGACGTGGTTTTATTCATTTATCGGGAAGACCGATATCGCCAGGATATTGAAAGGAAAAACATTGCTGATATTATTGTCGCCAAACACAGAAACGGGCCGGTTGGCAAGGTCAGCCTTTACTTTAACGAGCAAGTTGTCAGTTTTAGGAACTTAGCCAAAGAAGAAAGAGAGTATTTGACATAATGAGATAACAAAGTAATGAGATATCCGCCGCGAATCCAAAAATTAATTGATCTTTTTTCAAAATTTCCGGGGGTTGGTCCAAAAACCGCTTCCCGGTTTGTTTTTTATCTTTTAAGAAAACAAGATTCTCAAATCAATGAGTTTTTAGAAGTTGTTGCCGATTTAAAAAAATTTACCAGTCTTTGCAAATTTTGCCGCAATCCTTTTGAATCAAATACTAAGCAACCTCTTTGTTCTATTTGCAGCAATCCTTTAAGAGATAAAGCCATACTTTGTTTAGTTGAGAAAGAAACTGACTTAATGCAACTGGAAAAAACTAACAAATACTCCGGCATTTACTTTATTCTTGGCAGTCTCTTAACCCCCTTAAAAAAGAAAGAGACCGAAACAATAATTATTAGCAATTTATTAAAAAGGGTTAATAATCCTTTAAGCTTTGGCCTTCAGGCTGACTTTAAAGAAGTCATTATTGCCATTAGCGATACCACTGAGGGTCAGGCTACGGCTCTTTATCTTGAGAGAGCATTGTCTTCCTTAAAATTAAAAATCAGCCGCTTAGGACGAGGTTTACCTCTAGGGGCAGAGATAGAATATGCTGATGAAGAAACTTTATCTTCAGCTTTAGAATCTAGAAAAGAAGTTTAGCTAATACTTTTAATCTCAATTTCAGTATAAGGTTGGCGGTGGCCAATCTTTTTTCTATATCTGATTCTCGGCTTAAACTTGATAGTGGTCACCTTTTTAGCTCTGTCTTGAGAAATAACTTTGGCTTTGACAACTGCTTTGGCTAGATAAGGGCTGCCAAGTTCTGTTTTTTTGTTTTGGTTAACTAAAAGTACTTCGTCAAAAACGATTTCTTCTCCAACCTTTTTCTCTATTTTCTCTATTTTTAGTTTTTGTCCGGGCGAAACGACATATTGTTTACCTCCGGTTTTAATAACTGCAATGTCCATATTGTTAAAGAGATGATATATTAGTTAATCAAATACATTGATTAAGACAGATGGAATCTGTCATTTTCCTGATTCTAATTTTTTAGTTTTAGCTTCGTCGATTTCAATGAGTTTTTCGACTTTTTCTTCAAATAAAGTTAATCTTTTTTCTGAATCCTGATATGCTGAACTGGCATTTTTAAGGTGACCTCCCAGTTTTCTAAAATCATTCATTAGTTTTTCAGCATCTTGATAGATTTTACCTAATTTTTTGAGGATATTCTGAGTTTGCTTTGAAATCTGGGTATCCCTAAACCAATGTTCAATGGTTCTTAGGGTTAGGTAAATAGTGTTTGGCGAGGTAATGATGATTTTCTTTGTTTCGGCAAAAGCAAAGATATCAACTTCCTTGGCAATATTATTAATGATTTCGTAATAAATAGCTTCAGCGGGAATAAACATTAAAGCGAAGTCAGTTGTTCCCTCCCCTGGTATAATATACTTTTGGGAAATAGACAAGACCTGGGCCTTAATGTCTTCTAAAAAAGATTTCTTAAAAAACTCTTTTTCTGTTTCAGTACTGGCAGTTACCATTTTCTGGAAGTTCTCAGCTGAAAATTTAGAATCAATTGGAACTACTTTACCATTCGGTAGTTTGAGGATAAAATCAACTGCTTCTCCTGAAGCAAAAAAGTATTGGCTTTGGTAAAGTTCTTTGGGAAAATGCTGCGCCAGAATGTGTTCCAGTTGGGCTTCTCCCCAGGCGCCTCTTAATTTCGGAGACTTGAAAATGTCCTGAAAATTAGAAACGTCAGAAACTTTAGTATGAATTTGCTTGATGTTTTCCCTGATTTCTGTAGCTTCTTTTGTAAAGGACCTGATCTGGTTATTCATTTCCTTGGAAGTGTTGTCAACACTGCCCCGGATTTCTTTTAACTGTTGACTCATCAAATCAGTTAATCTTCTTTCAAGGTTTAAAATTGATTCAGACTGATTTTTGTCAGTTTGAGAATTCTTAATAAAAAGAAAAACCACACTAAAAATGGCAATGGCTACTAAGGCTATATATAAGGCTAAATAAGGGGCTGTCATGGACTTATTTTAGCAGAGTTTACTCTAGATTTCAAGAAAGAGTATGACAATCTAAAATGCTCAACCATTTAGCTGAGCATTTTATCTTTTATCTGATGATTTGCATTTTAATAAACCTCCTTATGTCTTGCGGTAAATCATCGATGTTTTTTATCTTGGAATCAATTATTCTTTCGAGCGCCAAGCGCCTCAAGAATGCGTCAATACTTTCGGTTAAACTGATTTCAACTATGCATTGTGTTTCCTCACTGTCGCTTTCTAAAAGCTCTGTCAGAATGTCTTTTCTTTGTTCTTTCCATTTTCTGAGGCTGTTTTTGACAGCTTCAATAGCTTCTTCAAGGGCTTGAGCCAGATCTTTAATCGAAGCGCTTGCTTCAGCCTCGATTATATCTGAGTTAGCTTGGGAAAAAACTCGTTCTAGCGCGTCAATTATCTCTTGATCAGCGCCAATAGTTTTAGAGAATTGAAGCGCAGCTGTTTTAGCCTTAAGCATAGAAACATTTGATATTTCTTTTGGAGGTTGGCTTATTCCAATGAAAAGAGTCAATGCTTCAAACCTTGCCAAAGATACTTCAAGGCGATCTTTAAATACAGCTTCGACCTCTTCAAAGAGACATCCGACTTCTCCAAAGACTTCATCAATGGCCTTTGAATTATTTTCTAGTGTTTCGATAGCGTCTTTTAAAAACCTGGGAGCTAGTAATTCTATTAAAAGCTTCTCAATACAACTCAGCGGAACATACCGATCCAGTTTTTTGGTTTTCATCTTAGCCTCCTTTGGCTTATTTTGTGTAAGAAAATTGGGAAAGTCCTAACTCGATACTAGTACAGGAGACTGAAACTGTCAAAGAGATTATTTTAAGCGTCTTAAAAAAATCTCAGAAATTAAAAAGGTAATGTAAATGCCAAGGAGGAAAAAAGCTTCCTTTTTGGTTATTTTCTTGTCTGACTTTATAAATATTAAAAAGAAAATAGCTGAAATAATCAGGAATATTCGCGCCATTAAATAGGGAGAAAAGTCAGTGATGGTAATCGGACAAATCAGAACAACTATTCCTAATACCAAGGTAGCGGAATTGATAACACTACCCATTAGATCTCCCAAAACTAACCATGACTCCCCCTTTTTAGTAGAAACAATCCCAAAATATATTTCCGGTAAAGCATTTCCCAAACCGACAATTAAAATACCAATCATGCCTATGGGTAACCCTAGAGTTTTGGCAAAGAAGAAAGATGAGCTGACAACTCCCTGAGATCCAGCTATTAACAAAATAATGCTTAAAACTAGCAAGGAAAGGCTTTTCCATAATTTTATTGGTCTTTGTTTTTCTCTATAGGTTTTATGGAACCTATCTTCAGTAGCAAATAACCAAACCGCATAGATTAAAAAAGCTAGGATTAAAACCAAGCCATCAGCTTGTCCCAGTTTTCCATCCAAAGAAAGCAGGATCGGTAAAATTGCAATTAATAAAGTAAACCAAGAGCTTGATTGAACCATTTTACTATCAGCTTTAATGCCGTTTCCTATCAAAGCAGCCAGGGCAATGGCTAAAGTTAAATCAACAACGTTGCCTCCGACCACGTCGCCAAAAGAAAGTTCAGGAATTCCTCTTAAAGCAGCGTTAATGCCGACAAAAAGGTTTGGAGCTGAGGTGGCCACGGCCATGATGAAAAAACCAACTACGAATTCTCGCCACTTTAATTTTTTAGCAATACTAATCAGACTATCAACAACCATGGTACCAGAAAAGGCCAGCAAGCAGGAAGAAGCAATAAAAAGAAAGATATAGAAAGGCATTATCTTAAAAAGCTGGTTATTTCATATAAGATTCCTCCCAAAAATACCAGAATCAAGGGATAGATTAGGATTCTTTTTTCAGGTTTAACTTTTTTATACATTAGCAGAATCAAGGTGCCTTCAACTCCGAGCATGACGCCGCCAACCAAGCTGATGGTTTTGAGAAAGTCCTGAAAGCCAAGTAAAAAAAGAATTAGCGGAATACTAACGCTCAAAATAAAAGCCATAAAAGGCTTAATTTTAAAGTCATAAGCAAAGACTTTCTTTATTGTCAGACCCAAAGCAATGAAAGAAGTAAAAGTGGTCACAATCCCCAAAAACAAGCCCAGACTGAGGATTTTATCACTAATAAAGCCTTTGAGGCCGGAAATGGCATCCTCTGATGTCTGGGAGCCGGAAATACCAACAACTAAGAGCATGAAAACAAGGTAAATTACAGCCGTAAACAACAACGAAGCAATAATTACTTTTTTAAGAGCTTTTTTATTTTTGCCAAGCATTTCTTCAATTTCTGGAATCATTGACACTCCCCATAAAGAAAACAAGATCGGGCCGTAGGGCAAAAAGATTTTGCTAAAATTAGCAGTTAAAGAAAGATTTTCTATTTTAAAGCTTGGTGCTCCGCTGATTAGAATAATTACAAAAACCAAAATCATTAAGATTAATGACCAAAAATCAATCTTGGCAATGGGATTAATACCGAAATAGATTAAAACTGTTCCTAGAGCAAAATATAATAAAGTAGCTAAGAATTCATTATTATTGATTAAAGGTAAATTAAGTCCGGCAATGAATTTGCCGCCAATAATAAGATAAGCCAGAAGCGATCCGTAAGTTCCCAAAATCATGGTAGCTAGCGCAACCTTTTTGCCCTTTTCGCCAAGATGAACTTTAGCGTATCCCGGCAGTCTGAGAAAATCCGGAGTTGCCAGAGCGACTTCTCCGAATAGAAGATGAATTAATAGAGTCAAACCGCCAAGAATGATAAAATAGCCGATTATGATTCCCCATCCCACCATATTAGTCACCTGGGGTAATGAAAAAAAACCGACGCCGATAATGGTGCCAGCTAAAATCGAAACGGTTAGAATGAATTTTTTAAAATCTTCTTTCATGAATTAATTAACTATCCTAAAAGAGTAATTAATTACATTAATTGTACCATGTAATGGTATATCGAGCATCTTGCCCGCCATAGCATAGATAAATTATTTCTGGCACTTTGGACAAAAGAAAGTTCCTCGGCCACTCAAGTTGATTCTTTTGATAACAGTTTTGCACTTCTGGCATTTTTGGCCATCTTTCTGATAAACTCTAAAATATTGCTGGTAAGAACCAGAACTGGAATCTGGTCTAAGATATAATTGATCAGCAGCTGAAGAACCGTTGTATTTAATCCCCTCTTTTAAAACCAACTGAATTGCTTCTCTTAGTTTTTTAATCTCTTGAGTTTTCAATTGATTAGCAGGTTTTTGAGGATTAATTTGGGCCTTAGCCAAGATTTCATTAGCATAAATATTACCAATACCAGCTATTTTGGTTTGGTCAAGCAAAATAATTTTAATAGCTCGTCTAGTTTGTTTTAGGGTTTTCCCTAAATAATTATCAGAAAAGTTTTTAGTTAATGGCTCTGGACCGAATCTTGCCAGCGCTAAATCAAGTTGATCTTTATTTAAAACCTTGATCCAGCCAAATTTTCTCATGTCGTTGAAGAATAATTGATTTTTGACAAAAGAAATGATTACGCGAGTTGACTTTGTCGGAGTTTTTAAAATCCCAGGCTGCCATAGCAGCTGGCCAGACATTTTCAAATGAACTAATAGAGCTTGGCCATTCGAAAGCTTAAAGATTAAGTTTTTAGCCCGTCTTTCAACAGATAAAATCTTTTTGCCGATTACTTTCTTGGATTGACCAGCAAATTGTTTTTTGGAAAGGATCTTAATGCCAATAATCTTTTTACCGGAAACAGTTTTATCTAGATATTTTTTAATTGTCTCAACTTCGGGTAATTCTGGCATGAATAAAATAAGAATAAATGAATAAGAATAAAGATATGGATACAGTTGGAATAATGATAAGTAAAAAACCGTAATCTGGCATAAAAAATCCTATTAATCCAATAACCCCAGCTATTTTAAATAGCTTTGATCCTAATTCATGGGTTTTGTCCCAAACCAAGTCGTTATTTAATGTCCAGGGAGTTCTGATGCCGCAAAACCAATTTTTTTTGAGGTTTTTGAGAAGAACGCCAATATAAAAGAATAATATACTCATGGCTGGCATTATCATTTTCCCCATATTAAATCTGAATCCATAATTCCAAAGAATAGTTAAAGAATAAATATAAAAGAAAAAAGTAATGATAACGAGTATAAAGCCATCATAGTATTTTTTAAACCCCAGGTAGTTTTCTTTTAAAGGATCTATCTTGGGTAAAAAGATAAAAAGTAAAAATAAAAACACTGAAACAATTGGCATTAAAAACACTCCCAAGAATTTTGGCATATAATTATCAACTTGGCCCTGAAGATTCCAATGAGAAGCAAATTTATCTGGTAGGTAAGGACTAGCATAAAGAGAAAAAGCGATGATAAAGAATAATCCGATTATTCCCAAAATAACAGCTTGAGTTTTATTCATAGAATGTTAATTAATTTTTCAAAAACCAAATAATATTCTTTTTTACTAATATATTCTTTAGCTTGTCGTTTAATTCGGATATTTTCTAAAAAAATAGCGAAGATAATTAAAAGAACCAAGATAATAATTGGGATTAACAGGCGTTTTAGAAGCTTCATAACGATTTGGATTTTATTAAAGCTTGTTGGCAAAATTCTTTATGCCCGGGAAAAATCTTTTTATCAGCCATATCTGCTAGTTTTAAGAATTTTATTCTTTGGCCCTCAAGGCAAGTAAGTTCTTGATTTTCATCATATTCAGTCCAAAAAATGTGGCGGGTTATTTTTTGGCCGCTTGGTAAAGAATAAGTTTCTTCTGCTAAAAGATTTAAAGATTGAGCCCGATAACCCGTTTCTTCGGTTAATTCGCGGTGAGCAGCAGTTTGCGGGGTTTCTCCAATTTCAACTTTTCCCCCAGGCATACACCAATGATTGGGGAAAGAAATGTCTTTTTTGCTATCTCTAAGAATCATTAAAGTTGAGCCGTCTTTTCTAATTAAAACTACGCCGGCAGACTTCATCCCCTCTTCTTTAGCAAAGCCTAGTTGTAAAATGAATAAAAGACTTAAAGCGCTTAAGGTAAAAGCCATGGGCCAATTTAAACCAAAAAGTCCAAGGCTAAAGATTAATATCATCGTAGCGACAAATGAGCCAAAATGAATTGCCAGTTCTCGGCTCAGAAAATATTCTAGTTTTTTAGTTTGAACAGCAGTTTGGTAAGCCAACCGATCAAATGGTACCCAGATAAAAATAGATACTAGTTGATAAGCCAAATCAACTAAAAATAAGGAAAGCTGACCACTAATGATAAAGATTCTAGAGAGCCAGTTTAGGATATTAATAGGGACACTGATTTTTAGAATTTTACCGCCGAATCTATTGGCTAAGTTCCTGACAATAACCAGAAGAATAAAAGAAGCCAGCAAGCTGATTGAGGTAATGGTGCCCAGGAATTGATACGAGCTGGCTAGCAAGAAAACATAAATCGGCCAAACTATACTTTGGAATCGGTCAATTAAACCAACGCCAAAAAATCCCAAGAATAATCTCGGCATTTGCTTAATGGGCAAATTATTTCCCAGGGTTTTTAGGGTAATTTCTGGAAATTTGAATTCATAACGATCAAAAAAAAGTGGTAAGCCGGAGATAATAACAAAAGCAAGGCTGACTACATAAAGACTATTAAAGCTAAGGGTCTGAATAATGATTCCACCCAGGATTGGACCGGCAATCGAGCCAACTTTGCCAGTAAAACTGATTTTGGCAACATCTTTGCCAAAGGATAGAGTGTGATCAGTTCCAACAACGCTTAAATGGAAGGGCAACCAGCAAAATGGCACAGCTAAGCCCCAAAAAAAGACAGCCGGGATTAGAAAAAAAAGTTCTCGGCCAGCCAGAATTAATAGGACTAAGAAAATAGATCTTAAAATTGCTCCAGTAAAATATATTTTATCCGAACCAAATTTAGCTATTAATCTGGCTGTTGGTAAAGTGAAAATAATAATAATTAAATCTAGCAAGAGAAAAAAACCAAGGATCCAAAAAAAGCTATGGGTGATCTTATAGATGTAAAGAGGAACAAAAATTCCAACCATAGAAAAACCAAACTGGAGTAAAAAATTACTCAAAAGAAGGCCGTTGATTCCAAATAATGAAGGTTTTTTCATATTTTATTTTAGCATAAAACCGAAGGATTTTAGCATAAAACTGAAAGATTTTAGCATAAAACTGAAGGATTTTAGCATAAAACTGAAGGATTTTACTACAAAAAACTAGGAAATTATTTATTAATCCTGGAATTTTTATAGTTTATTCCTAGTATTAACAGAGCCGCGCCAAAGAGAATGATTTCCAATAAAACATTGGCCCAGGCGTTATTCAGGTAGAGCCAAATAAAAGAGCCGATTGAACAAAAAGACGAGGGAACAGATCGGTTAAAAAGAGGTTTTAAGGGATAAAGCCAGCTGATTTGTGGCTGGTTGACGATAGTTTGGAACTTTAAAACATAAAACCAATATCCGATCTCATCAAGAATAAGGTGTAAGATTAGAGAGGTCAGCGTTAAAAGTTTTGCAAAAGAGGATATGTTTTTAAAGATAAGAACCAGGATAAGCCAAACAATAATAGCTCCAAAAGGAGTATGGGTTATTAAATCATGATGTGATTTGTCAAGAGCAACGCCAATGAAAATATCAAAATCCAGAACAAAACCAGCAAAGACAATTAGCAAAATTTCTTTTAAAGAAAGTTTCTTAGAAAGCTTTGTTAAAAGATAACTGGCACTTAAATGTCCAAGTGGCAACATATTATTTTTTAGCTGCGTGTCCCCTATTAAAATAAATAGTGGTCGGCAAGTGATATTTTTTTGATAATTTTTCTATTTTTTGTTTTTCCAGATTATAAAATTCAAGAAACTTTTTCGAATCAAAAAGAATTTCTTTCATTGGCAAAAGCAACTTTGGATATTTTTCTTTTAAAATATTTTCAACTCCAATCCAATTGCCGCCAATTGTATTTAAGCTTTCGGTAAAAACCTGTTTTATTCCAGCTTGCTTAAACTCCTTAAAAAGAACTTCAGGATCTGTGAAGAATGGCCAGTAGGGGCCCATCATGGCAAAAACAACAATTTTTTCTTGGCTAAGCTTTTTAGCCGTTATTAGTCTTTGATCGAGAGTTGAAGAACCGGGTTCGGTTAATTTTTTCCACACCTCATTATTAGTGGCAATGGTAAAATTAACATCAACCTTTTTCATTTTTTTAAGCAGATCAAGGTCTCTTAAAACTAAAGAAGATTTAGTTAGAATACTGACTGGATTATTATAATTTACCAATACCTCAAGAATTTTTCTGGTTAATTTATACTTTCCCTCAATTGGTTGATATGGATCAGTGACCGTGCCAATATAGATTTGTTCATTAGGTTTTACAGATTTCATTTGTTTTTGCAGGACTTCGGCAATATTAATTCTGGCATCAACAAAACTACCCCATTCTTCAGTATGTCCCGTGAATCTTTTCATAAAACGGGCATAACAATAAACACAGGCGTGCGAGCAACCAACATAGGAATTAATGGCCAAGCCACCGCCGGGAAAACCGCATTTGCCAATTGCTGATTTACAGATGATTTCTTTTATTCTCATAAGCTAGCCGATTAAGGTTAGGGCGGCCATAATGGCAATTCCCAAGATCATTAACAGCATTTGCCAGAAAGAAGTACTGAGTTTTATTTCGTGATGAAGTTCGGGCAAGAGATCTGAGCCAGCAATATATAGAAAGCCACCAGCAGTGATTGGCAGTAAAAACAGAGAAAAATCATTGATCTTGGAACCGATGACCAAAACAATAATAGTCCCCAAAATTGCAGTTAAGCCGCTTAAAAAATTATATAAAAGAGCTTTTTTAATAGTGAAGCCTGAGTGGATTAGGACGCCAAATTCTCCTATTTCATTTGGAATTTCATGAAAGACAACGGCAATGGTGGTGGCCAGGCCCAAAGGAATACTGACCATGAAGCTGCCAGCAATGATCATACCATCAATTAAGTTATGGGCGGCATCACCAATTAAGATCATACTGGCAACAGTTTTTCTATGATCTAAACAATCAATATCGTGGCAATGACGCCATCTTAAAAATCTTTCTAAAGAAAAGAATAGTAAGATACCGACAATAACTAGGAATGACGGTAGTAGTCCAAAGCCAAGATTTTCAAAGGTTTCGGGTAAAAGATGGATGACAGCATCACCAAACAAGGCGCCGACCGCAAAACTGACAAAAAATAACGAAGCTTTTTTTACTTTATCTATTCCAAACGATAAGCTAAAAACTCCAACTAAAGAAATTAAGCTGATAATAACAACACTGATTAAAGAGTAAACCCAAATCATAATAATTATATTTTAACAGGTTTTCTTTACTAATGCACCTTTTATAACGGCTAGTAAGCCGATATATCATTCTGCTATGAAAGAAAAGAGGGGGCGGATTTATTTCCGTCCCCTGCTTTTTTATTCAATAGATCCTTTGGGGATTTTTTCCCCACAGTTCGGGCAATTAATTACTATCCCCCTTATTTTTCTTCCACAATTCGGACATTTAGTACTACTTCCTTTTTTAGAAGAATGCCTGATCTTTACGGTTCCCTGGACAGTTTCTACGGGCGGAGTACTAATACAATTCTCACATCCGCTGGGTGCGAGATTACATCCGATACAGATATTAGTGAAAAACATTGTTGTTCCTCCAATTGGTCTATGTCCTTCCAACATAATGGAAGGTTAATGAAAGAGCTGAAAGGTTTAGAGCGTTCCCTACCGGAGTCGAACCAGCTTGCGGCCTTGACGGGAGTCGAACCCGTGTGCCATGGTTGAGAACCATGTATCCTAACCACTAGATGACAAGGCCTTTATTGCCGCAAGCCTGATGTCCTAACCACTAGACGATGGGGGCACTTTTTGGATGCCAAGTAAACTGTTATAGTTTGCATTTTTAGCTCTCCTTTCTACCCCTTTTTTAACACTAACTGTTGATAAAGTCAATTATTCGGTTTGGTAGTCAGGCGGAATTTGCCAGAGATCAATAATGTATTTGGCTAAGTCATGAAAAATAGGCATAGCAGAGTATTCGGCAGTATTAGTTTCGGGATTATCAAGCTTGACCAGGATCAGGAACTCAGGATTAAAAGCCGGAGCAAAGCCGGCGAAAGACTGAATAGTTTTGTCAGAATAACCAGACTTGTTAATTCCTAGCGCTGGCCAGGAAACCTGAGCAGTGCCGGTTTTACCGGCAATCAAATATCCTGGGATCTTGGCTTTTTTGCTATAACCATTTTCGATAACACTAATCATCATTGAAGTTACTTCAGCGCTTGTTTTAGAAGAAATAATGTTTTGAGATAGCTCGGGTTGGATTTCTTGAACCAAACGATTGCCGTTAATTTCATTAACTATTTCTTTAATTAAATGGGGTTTTGGCATTTTGCCATTATTAGCAATGGCGCAATATGCTTGGATCAACTGGATAGGAGTGATCTCAATGCCTTGACCAAAGCTGGCAGTGGCAAAGTTGATTTCATAACCTTTTTTAAATTCCTGGTTTTTAGAATAAACCTCTCCTCCGGTATCAATATTGGTTTTTTCAAAGAAGCCGAACTTATCCAGGTATTCCAAGAAAAGACTGGAGCCCAGTTGTTGCTCAGCAAAAACAGCTCCGGTATTGATTGATTTCTCCAAAACCTGGGTCATGGTTTGCTCGCCATGAGTTCTTTTTGAATAGTTATAGATTGGGATTTCACCGATTCTGACAATGCCTTCGTCAATATAAGTGGTTTCCGGAGTTATTTTCCCTTCTTCAAGGGCAGCGGCCATGGTAAATGGTTTAAAAACAGATCCTGGTTCAAAAATGCTTTGAATGGCTTGGTTTTGGAAAACAGCCATATCTTTTTCTTGTTCGTAATTGTTAGGATTAAAATTAGGAAAGCTGGCTAAAGCGATGATTTCTCCAGAACTAGGCTTAATAACAATAATTGTGCCCGACTCAATATTTAAATTTTCCTTAGCTTGTATTAATAGTTTTTCAGCTTCGAATTGAACCTGATGATCAAGTGTTAGGATAAGGGTGCTACCTCTCTTTATCTCTTCCATAGGGTCAGAAGAGATCAATAAGCCGCTCAAACCTTTTTCTCCCCTAACAATGCCTTGATCTCCCTTTAAAATTTCTTGGTAATAGCTTTCAAGACCATATTGACCCTGCTCTTCAGAGTCGACAAAACCAACTAGACTTGAAGCCATTGTTCCTTGGGGGAAAATTCTGGAATCTTCCTGACCGATATGAATTCCGGGAAAATTGATTCTCTGCAGTTTATCAACCTGATCTACACTTGCTTTGGTTTCTAATAATTCATAAAAGCTGTCATTATTAACTTTTTCTTCAATAAAACCTTCTTCCAGATCTAGAATCTGTTTTAAGGCTTCTTTAGTTTTTTCTTTATCTTCAATTTCCCCTGGCGAGATGTAAACAAAATATCGGATTTTGTTAGTAGCCAATTTTTCTCCGTTGGCAAAAAGAATTTCTCCTCTGGCGCCGGTAACATTCTCAAAAAATCTTTGTTGGCCTTGAGCCATAGCTTTGTAAAACTTGCCATTTAGTACTTGAATCCAAAACAAGCGGCCAATAATGGCCGCTCCGATTAAGAATAACAGAAAAATGATCAGGTTTAATCTTTTATTATTCATCTCCCCCTACCTATGCTTTTTACCTGGCAACAACACTTTTTTCCATAGCTTGGATAAAGCTGACACTTTGGGCCTTTTCCAGTCCTAGGTTACTGATTAGCTCTTCAAGATTAGAGAGAGAATTTTCTTGGGTTGCGCTGGCTTCTAAAAACTGGTTTTCTTCTTTCAAGTTAGTTAATTTTTCCTGGAGATGTTGTAATTGGTAGGTTCTGGCAATGATTTGATTATTTTGCCAGAAAAAAATTGAAGCTAAGGTTATTAAGAGAGCAATGCTAGTTAAGCTAGCTAGCAACCAGAATTTCTGGTTTGTTTTCGTCGGAGCGTAAACTAAAACATTCATATTATTTTTTGCACCACTCTTAATTTTGCTGATCTTGATCGTTGGTTAGTTTGTAATTCTTGGGCACTGGCCACGATTGGTTTTTTGGTCAGGACCTTAACCCTTTCTTCTGTTTTAAAAAAATGTTTGACTATTCTATCTTCTAAAGAATGGAAAGAGATAACAGCTAGCTTGCCTCCTTTATCCATAATGTCAATCGCTTGAGGCAGAGCAATCTGCAGGTTTTCCAGTTCGTTGTTGACGGCAATTCTCAAGGCCATAAAAGTTCTGGTGGCTGGATTTATTCTCCCCTTTTCGTAGTTTGCCGGCACTGATTTTTTAATGATCTCAACCAGCTCTAGGGTTGTCTTGATTTGTTTAGTTTTTCTTCTCAAGACAATGTTTTCAGCAATCTTTTTAGCGAATCTTTCCTGACCGAACTCTTTAAAAATTCTTTCCAGTTCCGGTTTGCTCCAGTAATTAACGATTTTATCTGCGGTTAAGCCTTCTTTTCCCGCTAAGGACATAATCAAGGGTTCGTCTCTTAAAAAGCTGAAACCCCGACCCGATTCCTGTAACTGCCAGCTGGAAATACCCAGATCCATAACAATTCCTTTTATTTTTGAAAAATTCCTATTGGCAACAATCCTTTTTAAATTTACAAAGTTATCATTAACCAGAATTATTCTCTTGTCATATTTGAAGTCCTTTAAGATCTTGGCTGTCGTTGCTAGAATTTCTTGGTCTTGCTCAATACCCAAGACTTTTCCTTTGGGGCCGTTTCTCTTTAATATTTCCAGGCTGTGACCGGCTTGTCCCAGAGTGGCATCAACAAAGTTTTCGTTTTCTTTTGGATTTAGCCAGTCAGCTACTTCTTTTAAAAGGACGGGAATGTGCATCTTAAATTCCTAATTCTTTCAGTCTTTCGGCAATGTCGCCGCCAGCGCTTTCAGTTTTTCTTTTGTATTCTTGCCATTTAGTTTCATCCCAAATTTCAAGACGATTACTGACGCCGGCAATAACTACCTTCTTTTTCAAACTGGCATATTCTTTAAGAAAGTCAGGAACCAGAATTCTGCCTAAGTTATCAAGATTAACTTCCATGGCTCCAGTTAACATCAACCTTGAGAATCCCCTAGCATCAGCTCCAGATAAAGGAAGATTGTTTATCTTTTCTGCAAGTTTGACCCATTCTTTCATTGGATATAGAGATAAACAATTATCTAATCCCCTGGTAATAACAGCTTTTTTTCCTAGTAATTGACGAAGCTTGGCTGGAATGGCCAATCTTTTCTTGTCGTCTATTGAATATGAGTATTCTCCTATGAACATGTCCCTATGTATGTTCGAGAGTAAAGCTTAGCTTTACTCATAAACATGTTAGTTATCCCCAGTTTGGGGTGTTTTTCCCATTGTTATCCACAATTATCCACTGTTCTCCTCGCTAATTCCACTATATCCCACTAAGAACCCTTAGTCAATCACTCAAAACCACTGTCTTTTCCACAGTTTGTACACGATTCTTGGGGGAAATGAAAAAACCGCTTTTAGGCGGATTTTGGCATGATTAACGTTTATGTTAGGGTTTAGGTTTCAATGAAGATGAGTCGGATATGATGGTTACGATCAGAATGAATTAGTTTAAATCCTAATCGAATGATTTTTAAGTTCTTTTTTGAGCTGATCGATCTCTTTGAAAACAATCGATTTTATACCTAATTTTTCAGCTGCTTTTATATTTCTCTCCATATTATCAACAAAGAGAGTATTTTCAGGTTTTGATTTTATTCTATCCAGAATCAATTCATAGGATTTTGGATCAGGCTTTGCGGTTTTTAGGTCTGCTGAAGAATAAACAACGTCAAATATTTTGCCGAGATTCCCCTTATTGCGCTTAATGTCCATCCATTCGAGAGATTCATTGGCGAGAATTCCTAACTTATAATTATTATTTTTTAACTTTCTACAAAGATCCAAAATATTTTCGTCAACAGCAATAGCATCATTATATTCGTTAATTATTTTAGAAATACTTACTTCTGTTTTCTCTGCAACTGTTTTCCAAAAAGTATCAATTTTTTCTAAGCCTACTTTTAGATTTGGCCAATGGAGTCTCCAGATTTCTTTAGCTTTTTCTATAGTAAAACCATTATTTTTAAGAGTTTCGATGAAAATTGTGTCCGAGTCTGTTCCAATAACTCCTCCAAAGTCAATAATTATTGTATCTATCATGTTTTTAGAAAAAGAATTGAAGTCTAAATAACTATATTTTTCTAATTAATTTTCATCCTAAAATCAGGCACTTCGATTTCAACCCTGGCGCCTCTTTTGAGTTCTCCGGATAACAAGCCTGAGGCCAGGATATTTTCTACTTTATTCTGGATGACTCTTCTCATCTGTCTGGCTCCGAAAATAGGATCATATCCCAACTCAACAATCTTTTCTTTTAATGGTTCGGTAATTACTAATTCAACTCCTTTTTCAATCAGATTCTTTTTTAGCTTTTGTAAAAGCAGATTAGCAATTCCCAAAAGATTTTCTTTGGTTAAAGATTTGAAGACAACCACGGCGTCAAATCTGTTAATAAATTCCGGTCTGAAAGTTCCGGTTTCAAAAACATTATTTAAAAGTTTTTCTTTTATTTTTGGCATGGCCAGATTTTCGGCAATCGCTTCAAGAATGATCTGGTAGCCGGCGTTAGAAGTGGCAATAATAACCGTGTTTAAAAAATTAATTTTGCGGCCTAAGCCGTCAGTCATAAAACCCTCGTCTAAAATTCTCAAGAACAAATTTAAGACATTGGGATTAGCTTTTTCAATTTCATCCAAGAGTACCAGGGAAAAAGGAGTTTCTCTGACCTGGTTAACAAAAAAGCTTTGTTCCTGATTAGTTCCGATTAACCTATCCAGATCCTTAGGATTTTGGTATTCAGAAAGATCCAATCTAACAATTCTTTTTTCATCGCCAAAGTAAGTAGCCGCCAAGGCCTTGGCGGTTTCTGTTTTACCTACACCCGTTGGTCCTAAGAATAAAAAAGTGCCCATAGGTCCTTTTCTAACCGAAATGTCAGACCTAGCTCTTCTTAATGATGAAGCCACTTCCTTAACAGCTTCTTCCTGGTTAATGATTCTTTGGTGTAAAAGGCTTTCAAGATTTAAGAGAACTTCTTTTTCTTGGCCAGATAACTGTCCGACAGGGACTTCTGTTTTCTCGGAAATGATTTCAGCGACATGCCTGGGCAATAAAACCTCTTCTTTGCTTCGAGAAACTGAAATCAAGACCTCTTCCATTAAATCAGTAGCTTTTTTAGGAAAAGGCAGAGCCGGCATATAGCGATCAGCTTTAGAAACCAGCTCTTTAATAGCCGGATAACTAATGAATTTCTTGTACTTTGCTTCCCAGTCGGGGACAAAAAGTTCCAAGAGCATAATAGTCTCATTTTGGGATATCTGGGAGATTTCCACTTTTTCAAAAAAAGGCGCTACCGGGCTATTATCAACAATCCGATGAAAGTCGGCGAAGCTAGTAATGGCCAGTATCTTAAATGTCGGGGTTTGGAGATAATTAGTAATGATACCAGAGATATCAATGGTGCCAGGGCCAGTGTGGCCGCCACCAACAAAATTATGGAGATCTTGGATTATTAAAATAATATTACTAGCAGAAAAGGCTTCATGAAATACCGCTTCTAAAACTCGGCCAGCATCATCTCTGCCTTGACAGCGGCTAATAAGTACCGGTAAATCCAGCTCAACCACTCTTTTATAGTTTAACTCCGGAACGCTTTCACCAAATAAGATTCTTTGTGTTAAGGCTTGGATAATAGCGCCTCGGCCTGATCCCGGATCTCCAACCATGAGGACATTACTGTATTCGCCTCGTGCCAAGGATCTTTCAATCTGGTCAATTTCTTTTTTGTGGCCGATAATTTCTTTAAAACCTCTTTGTGCGACAATATCAGTCCAGTCAATTGAATATTTATCAAGGTTAATAGTATAGCCGGCCGACCACTCTTTAGCCATAGATCCCATTCTGACCAAGTTTTTATATTCCCAGAATTTTTTCCTTTCCTCAATCTTTCTTTCATGGTTCTCCCACCACCAGGTTAGATTTTCAACATCTTCGGTTTTTAAGTCAGCTTCAATCAGAACCCTTTTAAATAAAGGATCGTTCTTTGACAAAGAAGTCAGGAGATTACCAGGACTGACAACTTCATATCCTCTTTCATCTGCTTTCTTTAGAGAATCAATATAAAAATCATTAAGATTTTCGTCTTTATCTCGGGGGGGGGTTTCTAATTTTTCTTGGAGAAATTGTTTAAGGTCGCCTCGGTTAAGTAGAAGTCTTGAAAAGACAAAAGAAACCAAGGGAGAATCTTCGTAAAGCAGAGAGTAGAAAAAAATAGCCGTGTTGGGCGGAGCTTTTCTTTTCCGACAAAAGTCTTCAGTTCTTTTGACTGCTATTGAGGCCCTAAAGTCTAAGAAGCTGGCAAAATTAAAGTTTTTCGGAGCCTGCAAAACCTCTTTAATGGAAACTAAGGGTTTTGGTTTTTTGAGCTTTGAGTTAAAGAAAAGATCAAGTTCCCCAAAAATAGCAGCCAGAGATAATGATATTATAAAAACGCCAAAAAGTTTGGCCAAAGAAGAATTGTTAAGAACGTTTGTAAAGAAGCCAAAACCAAAAGTAGCTAGCAACAAAAAAGCTAAGACAAAAAAGATTATTTTAAAAACCCCAGCGTTTTTTAAAAATGGCCATTTAGAAAAACTAATCGCTTTAGATATTTTTGATTGAGAAACATTTAATAACATGGGTTTAAAATCAGGTGTTTTTTTGATGGCTAAAATAGCAGGCTAATACTCTTAAGAATGCTCAGGACAATTAGTAATGGCATGGCTAGCCAGATAACAATAGTGAATAGCCCGACAACAAAAATGCCAAGTTGGACAATAATGCCAAAAGAGATCATAAAAATTCTCATGATTGCTCCCAGAATTCGGGAAATCATATTTGAAAAGAAAACTTCAAAGTATTTGCCAATATCAAAACCCCGAGGATAATTCCAACGATATTGGTGCCAATAAGCAAAAAGAGTTTTAAAAAGTAAAGTGACTGAAAAATAGTTCCAGCTAAAAGCTAAAATATTCTTCCAACTCCTGAAAATTTGTTTTGGCGCCTCGATAAAGTGCCAATAAAGCCATAATAGAATAATGTTTTGGTTCAAAGTGTTTCCCATAACTTTATTTTAGCACATTAAAATATGGGGTGGTATATATTAGGCAGCCAAGAAAAGTTGAAACTAGCTTGGGAAAAATGCAGCGCAAACAAATTAACAAACTGCGAAAGATTAAATTTTTTTTAGATATACTATTTTATAAAAATCTTTATAAGTTAGGCCTTGAAAAATTAACCCGATAAGAATGCCATAAATTAAATCATTGTAAAATTTTAAAATAACAAAAGAAATAAAGATTACAGACGAGAGAAACCAATGATGCAGGTGAATAGTGTATTTTTTAACATTAAATTTTAATGATTTTATTTTTCCCGGTCTATCATTCCTTTTTCCTGAAAGGAAAACTCCAATGCAAAAACTAATCACTACTCCGAATATAACGATATAAATATTCATAAATAACTTTTTATTTAGTATGTGGGCGGTATAGGGTTCGAATCAGGGGTTAGCGTTGAATTTGAGATAAAATGTGGGTATTGCTGGATTCGAACCAGCGACCTTCCCGATGTGAACGGGATGCTCTACCACTGAGCTAAACACCCAATTCTGTTAAAAGCATTATTCTTTTAACCCGCCCTTATTATTAGTTTTTACCTTTTCAGAATACAAATGTCTAGCTTTTATCAAAAGCTAAAATCATTTATAGCAATCGAAGATTCGATATATCGGGTATTTTACCCGTTATAGCTGCTGGTATACCAGACCTCCAGTCTGTTATAATTAATTTAAGAATTAAATTAATTTCCTATTGGATATAATTAACAAAGTTAATTACTCTTTCCAGAGAGTTAATTAACCAATGAAAATATTTGAGTTTCATTTTAACCCTAACCACCAAGAAGATCATATTTTTGACAGCTTTTGCTATGAGCCAAGCAGTTATAAGGAAAAGAAGCTTGGCAGTCTTTATGTTATCGGTGAGCTTAAAAACGCCATTCCCCAGAATTCAAAATTGATTAGCAACGTCGCTTTGTTATTAAAAAGAGAGTATTATTCAGCCTCTTCTCCAGAGCAAGGAATTAAAAAGGCTCTTAAAAAGGCTAATGACTTCTTTTCTGATCGGACCAAGACCGGCAATGTCAGTTGGTTGGGCAATCTATCTCTAACCGTTATAAGCTTGCACGACTTTGATTTGAATTTCAGTAAAGATGGCAAGATAAAAATGTTACTCTTAAGGCCGGGTCAGGTGACTGATATTGGCAGGAATTTTGAGATCGAAGAGTTTGAGCCTTACCCGTTAAAGATCTTTACTAATATTGTTAATGGCAGATTTTTAGAAAATGACAAGGTTCTTGTTTTAACTGATCGGGTTTTTGAGATTTTTTCTAAGAACGACCTTTTAGAAAAGCTTTCCTTGATTCAAGATCAAAAGAGTTTGAAAGAGTTTTTCCGATCCAGAGAAAAAGATTTTGTTGAAATTTCCGGAATTTGTTTTCTTCTCTTTTTAAGCAAAGAAAATCTGCCTAAAAGCGCTTTGACCTTTAAAAAAGTAGTTCCCCCCATTTCTTTAAAAGAGATTATTGCTCCCCTAGTTAAAGTTTTCTCAATTAGGTTCAAAAGGAAGCCTCGGCCAAAATTAAATCTCAAAATGCCAAAGATTTCTTTACCCAAGAAAGCCAAACAGAAGATGGCTTTAGATTTCTCCAGTTTTGGTAAGCAGATTTCAAAACTGAAAATTCTCTTTAATTTTAAAGACAAAAAAGTAAGAAAGAATTCGTTGTTAATCTTTTTTCTGCTTTTACTGATGATGATTGGATTTCTTTTTTCAAAAAGAGAGACAGAAACCAGATTGGCTGTTTCTCGCAACCAGTTAATTTCTGTCCAGGAAAAAATAGTCAGGGCTCAGGGCTATTTATCTTTAAACCAAAGCACCCGAGCCAATTCTCTTTTTAGAGAAGTCCTTAAAGATGTTTTGCCTTTAATTAAAAATAATAGCCCTGTTCAGAAGGAGGCTGATATTCTGAAGGACTTGATTGAAAGAAATTTGACTCAATTAAATAAGGTTGAAGAAATTGCTGAGCCAAATCTGATTTTTAATTTTGCCGACAAAGGTTTTGCTCCACAAAGAGTGGCTCTTTACAATGACTCTTTGTATTTTTTTACTCCGTTTCAGAAAGGAATTGTCAAACTGTCCGGTCAAGATTTAGAAAAAATTGATATTGATAAAAGTTTTAGTCTGGTCGCTCTTCTTGGTAACGATTTAGCTCTTTTTACCAAGCCCGATCAAATCTCTATTTTCGACGGCGTTCAAATTAAAGAAACCGTTACTTTAGAGCTTTTAAGCCCAAATGGTTTTGTTTCAATGGCCTCTTTTAACGATAATCTTTATTTTCTAGAAAAAGACAGTGGCCGAGTGGTAAAATATGCTCAACCTTTCTTAAAAAATGCCGATAGACCTAGTTATTGGATCAAGGCAAGAGAAAACAAAGCCCTAGAAGCTGAATCAATCAAGGTAACTGGCTTGGTCTATATCTTGGCTAAAGATAATACTATCTGGCGCTATCAAGACGGATCTTTTGACAAATCAATCGAATTATCATTTTTCCCTTTTGTTAATAACTTAATGAAATTAGTTTATTCCCCATCATTCCCTGGTTTTGCGATCTTGGAGCCTGTTGAGAAAAGAATCGTCTTAATTGATAACCAAGGACTTTTAATCAAACAGTTCCGAAGTGATAAATTTATTAATCTCAAAGACGCAGTTTTCTCTTCAGATGGAAAATTCCTTTATGTTCTTAGTGGTTCTGAGGTTTACGAAATTAGTATTTAACTAAAAAACGCTCTTTTTAAAAAAGAGCGTTTTCTCAGCAGATTTAATTTCGAGTAAAACGAGAAATTTAAGCCTATTACTTTAACTCAATTTTAGCACCTGCCAATTCGAATTTCTTCTGGATTTCCTGAGCTTCTTCTTTCTTAACATTTTCCTTGATCATTTGCGGGGCCGAAACAGCAGCGTCAACCAAATCTTTGGCCTCTTTTAAGCCTTTTTGAGTCACATCTCTAACTGTTTTAATGACTTCAATTTTTTTGTCGCCGATTGTTTTTAACTCAATATTAAAGATACTCTTCTCTTCGGCTGGCTCAGCGCCAACTGTTGCTTCAGCCGTTGAAGCAGCCATAACTTGAGCTTGAGCCGAGACACCGAACTTTTTCTCTAACAATTTGACTAATTCAGCCAGATCCAGTACCGACATGCCCTCTATTGCCTTGACCAAGTCTTTAAATTTTGCCGGTATGCTAACTTTCTCGGTTTCAGGAGTGTTTTTTTCTTCTGCCATGTTATTTAAATTATTTGATTAATTTATATTTATAAATCGACGGAACATCATTTTTTAATGTTTACTAAGACATAAACCAGACCTTTAATATTTCCCCGCAGAACATTAGCAAAACCTGAAATCGGGCTTTTAAAAGTGGAAAACAGCTGGCTCAGCAATTCTTGTTTTGAAGGCAATTGAGCCACTGCCATGACTTCTTCTCTATTAAGAAGATTATCATCCAGGATTCCAGCGATAAACCTTAGGTTTTCGTTTGTTTTGGCAAAATCATAAAAAGATTTCAAGGGCTTGATCGGATCTTCAAAACCGAACAAAACAGCTATTTCTCCAGACATAGTTTTGGCATTAATCTTGTCGCCGATCTCTTTCTTGCTTTTTATAGCCAGATCAATCAAGGTTTTTTTGGCAACCTTAAGATTACCCATGGCTTGCTTAGCTTTTTTTCTTAAGCTGACAATTTCTTTGACTTTTAAGCCTTGAATATCAACAAAGACAATCGATTTTGCCTTAGCTAGGCTCTCGCTTAGTTCTTGAACTGTTTTTGTTTTTTGTTCTTTTGTTTTTGGCATGTTTTTGGATTAAAAAACTGCGGTTTTGCCGCAGAGAGGCTCCCAATCATTTAAAATTTTGGGTTTTGCCTCGGCAGGTTTTATTTGTCCGCTATAGTTTTAACGAAGGCGGATACTACTTTATGCCAATACCTGCTGTCTGCAGCTTTAATGATTATATCCTATCAAGGCCTTTAGAGCTTGTCAATGATTTCAGCAGCAAAAAGTTTGGCAGTAATCGGACTTGAGGCAGTAATAATTTTATTGTCAGTCACGACAGGTTTGGCAAAATACTCTGCCCCTTCTTTTTTTAAAACATTAACAAAGCTTTTATCAAGATTTGAAGACCAGACCGTAGCTTTTCTGTTTTTAAGGACGCCGGCTTTAGCTAAGATGGCTGGGGCAATGCAGATAGCTGCAAGAAGTTTTTTATTTAGGACTGCTTCCAGGGCAAGACGATGGGCGCTCGGGTCTTCAAGATATTGGGATGATCCTGAACCGCCGATGAAAATAATGGCGTCAAAATTCTTGACTTTCAGGTCTTGCATTAACAGCTCTACCTCGGCTTCATTTCCATAAGCTCCAACAGCTTTTCCCAGTCTATTGCTAACAGTGGTTGTTTTGAACCCAGCTTTTTCAAAGGCTTGTTTTGGAACCAGATATTCTTCATCGTTAAAATCTCGGAAAGCAATCACTAGGGCGATTTTCTTTTCAGACGGCATCTTATTACTTTAGATATTTAATAACAGCACGGTTATGTTCTTCAAGAGTTTTACTGAAAATGGTTTCATTGTTCGGAGCTGACAAATAGTACAGGTATGGGCTTGTTTCAGGATAAATAGCAGCTAAAATGCTATCTAGGCCTGGATTTGAGATAGGTCCAGGAGGCAACCCCTTGTGCTTGTAAGTATTGTAGGGAAAATCTATTTTTGTGTCTGCTCCTGATATTTTTTTGTCCAAACCGTAAACCAGAGAGGCGTCGATATTAAGCAACATGTCGAGCTCTATCCTTTTCCACAGAATACCAGCAACAATCTTTTTGTCTGCGGTGCTTAACACCTCTTTTTCCAATAAAGAAGCCATATTAATAATTTCAAAAATGGTCTTGTTTTGTCTATTGATTTCTGATCTTAAGTCAGGATTTAATTTTTGATCAAGGTTGCCAAGCATTTTTCTGATCAGAACTTCTGAACCGTCGGTTATCTTTAAATAATAGGTGTCGGGAAAAAGATAGCCTTCAAGATTAAGACCATCGGGTTTATCCTTTAAAAAAGAAAAATCAATTGAATAATCTTTAGATAAAGCATCAAAAAATTCATTATCTTTAATCAGATTCTCGGCTTTCAGATAATCATTAATATCTTTAATGGTCCAGCCTTCGGGAATGATCAAAGTTTTTTTGGCAACATCACCATTCATGATTTTAGCGGCAATTACTAACGGGGACATAGTCTGAGATAAGTAATAATTTCCGGTCTGAAGCCGGTTAAGCCCTCCTTTTAGAGTTACGGCTATTTCAAAGAATAAATGATTTTTAATTAATTCTTGCTGTTCAAGATTTTTAGCAATGACAAAAACATCTTCTCCGTTTGAAACCGAAAAAAGTTTTTCATTTCCCGGAACTTGGCAATAAGAGCTGCAAATACTGACAAAGATAATAACAGAGATAACCAGAATAATTGTCAGCCCGCCGATTAAAATTTTTTTCATATTTTGTTTCTATATAAAAGGCACGAAGATAAATCCTGGATATTCTTTTTCTTCAAATTCTCCATTGACTAATTTTTTAAAAGTCCAAATAGAGTTTTTTATGGGAGTGACAATAACGCCGTTGGTTGCAAGTTGCTCTTTCCATGCCAAAGGCAGATCTTTTTCCTGCAAGCTGGCTGAGGCCATGATCCGATCAAAAGGAGCTTCTTTGGGGTAGCCTTTTGATCCGTCAGTACAAACAAACTTTATATTACCTTGGTATTTGATGGCATTGTTTTTTCCGAATTCCTTGAGCTCAGGAATAATTTCTATAGCAATAACTTTGCCTTGCTTGCCGACAATATCAGCCAAAAGCGCGCTAGTCCAGCCAGATCCGGAACCGATATCTAAGATTTTGTGTCCTGGCTGAGGGCAAAGTAACTCTAGCATAAAAGCAACTACCAGGGGTTGGGAGATTGTCTGGCCAAGGCCGATTGGTAAAGCTTCGTCCAGTTCGGCCAGATTTTTAATATCCTCAGGCAAACTCGCCTTCGCTAAGGCTTCGGCGGGTAAGAAATCAACCCTCTTTATCTTTTTAAAAGCCTCAATAATTTGCGGTGTCTTTAACCAATTTTCAGCAATAAGAAAATCAATTAGATTCATGATTTATTCAGATCTTGTTTTACCTTTATTTTTTGAAAGAACCCCAATCTTTCAATGAACAAAATACCATTAAGATGATCGATTTCGTGTTGAAAAACCCGAGCTGAAAAATCCTTAGCTTTTAATGAAATTTCCTTGCCATTTTCGTTTAAGGCCTTAACCTTAATTTCTTTAGATCTTTTTATATCAAGCCAAAGTCCCGGGAAGCTCAGGCAACCTTCTTTGTCCTTAGTTTTTTTAAGGCTTTTTGATGTGATTTGAGGATTAATAAAAGCAGTTTGACCGTGTTGGGTATTAATAATAATAACTTTTTTGGAAACGTTAACCTGGGGAGCAGCCAGGCCTGCGCCTTGCTCTGCCGTCAAGGTCTCTTTCATATTAAAAATCAACTCTTTAATTTCAGAAGTTATTTCCTTTACTTTTTCAGTTCTTTTCTTAAGAACTGGATCTGGATATTTTTTGATTTCAAGAATCATATTTGTGCGGGGATGCCTGGATTCGCCCCCCACCAATTTAGCGGGGACACTCCGACTTGAACGGAGATCAGCGGTTTTGGAGACCGCCATTCTGCCATTGAACTATGTCCCCATATTTTGGCGGGGGGTTAGAGACGCCATTTTACCATTGAACCACCTCCCCTCTTTAATAATTATAATACACTAAAAAAGTTTTTCAATGTTTTTCTTCTATTAGCTGATTCAGAACTTTTTTTACTAAACCAAGGCTTTCTTCATCAATAACCGAGATAGCCATTACTTGCTTATTGGCTTTTTTCAATTGTTTTAACTTTTCGTTTACCTCTTTGGGCTTCAGCAAATCAGCTTTGGCTAAAAGAACATATTCAGGCTTTGATAATAGCTTGGGATTGTAGGCAGCCAGCTCATCCCTAATTACTTGATAGTCTTTGGCTAAATCTAAAGACTCAGCTGAAACCAAATGAAAAAGGGTTTTGGTCCTTTCGATATGGCGCAAGAACTTAATTCCCAACCCCTTGCCGCCTGAAGCTCCTTCAATCAAACCAGGAATATCAGCCAGGATTAATTCATAATAGGTTCCTAGATTTGGATCAAGAGTGGTAAAAGGATAATTAGCCACTTTGCTTTTAGCATTAGTTAATTCGTTGAGCAAGCTTGATTTGCCGGCATTAGGTAGGCCAATCAGACCAACGTCAGCGATTAGCTTTAATTCAAGCCTTAATTCAAATTCCTGGCCCATTGTGCCTTCCTGGAATTGTTTCGGAGTAGTATTAGTTGAAGATCTGAATTTAAAGTTGCCCTTGCCACCCCGTCCCCCTTTAGCTATTAAAAGGCGCTGGCCAAGACTGATAATTTCTTGTCCTTCATTGGTAGTTAGATTGTATATAACGGTTCCGACTGGCACTCTGAGGGTTAAGTCATCAGCATCTTGGCCGTCGTTAAATTGGGCTTTGCCGTTTTTACCATCTTCAGCTGTGACTACTTTTTTATAACGGAATTGATTAAGACTGCTTAAATTAGAAATTCCTTCAAGGTAAATACTGCCACCCTTGCCGCCATCTGCTCCGGTTGGTCCCAAAGACATTTGATTCTTATTAAAAGCCACGGCGCCATCCCCACCTTTACCAGCTTTAACTGTAATTTTAATGTTGTCAATTAGCATTGATTTACTCTAGCAGAGAATTGCCTTTCTGGCGATAAACTAAAAAGCAGTTCGAGGTCAGACCTCGGGACACTTTTCTATTGTTTTGACGATAAAATAAAGGCAGGCTCCAAAAGGAGTCTGCTGGGAATAACCAAAAACTTGGTTTAACGTTTTACTTCTTTGTGAAGGGTATGGGCTTTACACCACTTGCAATACTTTTTCATTTCCAGCTTTTTTTCAGCTGCGCCTTTTGACTTTTTGGTAAAATAGTTTACCCGTTTGCACTCTGAACACTGAATTTTGAGGTGAGGTTTTTTAACTGCCATAAAATTTCCTACGAATTACGAATAATTACGAATATACGAATTTGAGCCCGAGCGCAGATTTGCACTGCGGACCTCATTCTTACCAAGAATGTGCTCTGCTACCTGAGCTACTCGGGCGATGTTTTATTCTAAGTCATGGCAGTGATAAAATCAAGCCCTTGACATGGTTTTAATTATTAATTAAACTGTTTAAATCAGACCTTATTAGTCTGATTAGTTATAAATCCATTAATAAAAATATAGTCGTGAAACTATCAACAAAAACATATTATGGCTTAAGGGCAATCATTTGTCTTGCCGAAGAGGAAAAACCTTGCTCGGTAAGGGAAATAAGTGCCAAAGAAAAGATTCCAAGAAAGTACTTGGAAAAGATTTTTCAAGAACTTAGAAGTGACGGTTTTTTAATTTCCCACAAAGGCAGCAGCGGTGGTTATTCTTTAGCCAGACCATCTACAAAGATTAAAGCTGGTGATATTATCATGGCGCTTGAAAAAGAAGCATTTTTAACTAAATGCCAAACAAGTTGTCCCATGGCTGGTCAGTGTACCGCTAAAACCTTTTGGAAAGAAATGCAACAATCTTTTGAGTCTTCTTTTAGAAAGACTACTTTAGCTAATTTAATCTCAAAGTCGCCCGAAAAAGGGCGCAATAAAGTTCGTAATAAGCACTATGGGAGAGAAGATACCTCGCAGCTTGCTGCGGGGAGCTTCATATCTAAAAAACATGTCAAAAAGTAAAAAAACAGTTTATCTTGATTATGCGGCCACTACTCCGGTTCACCCTCAGGCTTTGAGAGCTATGCTCCCCTATTTTTCTACTCAGTTTGGTAATTCTATGTCTTTGTATAATATGGGTCGCGAAGCAAGAAGTGTTTTAGAAAAAAGCCGTCAGCAGATTGCCAAAATCATTAGCGTTAAGCCTTCGGGAATTATTTTTACAGGATCTGCCACTGAAAGTAATAATTTAGCTATTAAGGGTGTGGCTCTTGCCAATAAAGATCGTGGGCGCCATATTATCATTTCTAGTATTGAACATCCTTGCATTATGCAAAGTGCTGATTTTCTGGAAAAACATGCTGGATTTACTGTTACTCGCTTGAAGGTTGATAAATTTGGTTTGATTAACCCTAATGATGTTGCCAAAGCGATAACAAAACAAACAACTCTGGTTTCAATCATGCATGCCAGTAATGAAATTGGTACCATTGAGCCGATTTCTAAAATAGGCAAGATTTGCCACGACAAAGACGTATTATTTCACACTGATGCCAGTCAGACATTTGGCAAGTTGCCAATTAATGCAAATAGAATGGAGGTTGATCTTTTAACTGCCTCTTCGCACAAGATTTATGGTCCCAAAGGAGCAGCTTTCTTATATGTTCGTCCCGGAACAAAGATTCAACCAATTTTGCACGGAGGTAGCCATGAGTTTGGCTTAAGGCCTTCTACCGTTAATATTCCCGCCATAGTTGGTTTTGCAAAAGCTGCGACAATATGTGCCAAACAAATGGCAATAGAAGGTACTCGCCTTGCTTCCTTAAGAGATAAGCTTGTTAAAGATATTCTTACCAAAATCCCTCATTCAAGGCTTAATGGTCATCCAAAATTAAGACTTGCTAATAATGCTAATATTTCCTTTGATTTTGTGGAAGGAGAATCAATTATTCTTTCGCTTGATGTTTTAGGAATAGCAGCCTCAACCGGCTCTGCCTGTTCATCTGATAAATTAGAACCCAGCCATGTACTTTTAGCTATTGGCTTAAGGCATGAGCAGGCTCATGGTTCACTGAGACTTACCTTAGGACGTCAAACAAAGAAAGAAGATATTGACTATGTTCTAAAGGCTTTACCTAAAATTATTAAAAATTTAAGAGCTATTTCTCCCTTTAAAATATAATGGCTATTCCCTATTCTACTAAAGTAATGCAGCATTTTCTCCATCCTAAAAACTTGGGGAAGATTAAAAATGCCGATGGTATAGGTAAAGTTGGTAATCTTCGATGCGGCGACGTGATGTGGCTTTACATTAAAGTTGGCAAGAATAAATCAAGCAAGGAAATAATTAAAGACATTAAGTTTGAGACTTTTGGCTGTGTGGCTGCTTTAGCCACAAGTTCAGTGATTACTGAATTAGCCAAAGGCAAGACCTTAGATCAGGCTTTAAAAATCAATCGTTCAAAAATCGTTAAAAATTTAGGTGGTTTACCACTTATTAAAATTCATTGTTCAGTTTTAGCGGTTGATGCCTTAGAAGAGGCAGTTTATGATTATTTGAAAAAGAATAAAAAAGAGATTTCTCCTGATTTGCAGAAAAAACATGAAATAATTTTAAAATCTAAAGAAGTTATTGAAGATCGGTATCATGACTGGACAGATCTTGAAGAAAAACTTCATCAAAAAAATGACTAAAATTCTTAAGAAATTAGGAGAAGTTTTAGATCCAGAACTAAATGTTTCCGTAGTTGATTTAGGATTGATTTATGAAGCTAAGGAAGAAAAAGGACAGCAAAGATAAAAATGACTCTAACCAATCCAGGTTGTTCTTTGGCTAGTTTAATAATCAATGATATAAAGAAAAACGTTTTAGAAATCAAGGGCATTAATCATGTCGAAGTGGATTTGGTTTTTGACCCGCCTTTGACTAAAGATAGGCTTTCTAAAAGAAGACTCAAAAGATTGTTGCATTTCTTTCCAAAAGGTTTTAGCGGTACACTGACCAGCCATGGGACAACTTGTTTGGCATTTAGTTAAAAATGTTTTCAACTCTCAAATTATTAAAGAATACGCTTCTTTTAGCTTTTATCTGGTCTGTTTCAGCTATTGCCTTTTATTTGGCAATAGAAAAAGGTGCCTTGGCTTCGCAGATTTCTCCGATTTCCCAATCTAAAATTATTTTAACAGTTTTGCTGGCGGCAATTTTATTGAAAGAAAGAGAAAACTTATTAATCAAGGTTGTGGCTGCTTTTCTGACCATGGCCGGAGTATTGCTGATAAAATAACAGGTAAAGTGGTAAATCTTGACAAAAGTGGATATATATGATTTAAAGATATTGAAATGGGACTAGAGAAAGGAGAAAAACATGTCTAGTAGACCCATCTTTCATGGGAAGATGGGTCTTGAGGAAGCGGCCGCTAAGCTCAAAGAATTAGGGGTAGAAGAAGCCGTTTTTCGGCCAGAGGGGGCCAGTAGTACTGAAAATGGCTTTGTTCTGGTAAGCTGGCCTTGTTACAAGAAATTGGCCATCAGTTCGATTAAGGGACTAGGCAAAGGTCTTGAATTTGGAGCCGCATTAGTCAGGAAATAGTTATCTCTCCGATAAAACACCCATTCTCTGTTCAAAGAGAACGGGTGTTTTTTATGTAATCAATCTTTTTTTATTCAACCGTAACAGACTTGGCTAGGTTTCTGGGCCGGTCAACGTCCCGACCGAGTTTTTTGGCAAAGTAATAAGCAAAAAGATGAAGCGGAATAATGGTTAATAGCGGAGTCAGTAGTTCCAAAGTTTTGGGCACATAAATGACATTATTAGCCAGTTTTTCCAATTTTTTATCCCCCTCGGTGCCAATGGCAATTAATTTCCCCTTTCTGGCTCTAATCTCTTGAAGGTTAGAAATGGTTTTTTCATAACAAACCGAAGGTTTGGTATATCGAATATCCGATTCGCTATAAACTGAATCGTTGGGAGCAATAACGATAGTGGGAAAATTCTCGTCAATTAAAGCAATTGACCCGTGTTTGGTTTCTCCCGAGGCCAGACCCTCGGCGTGAACATAACTAACCTCTTTTAGTTTCAAGGCGCCCTCTAAAGCAATTGGAAAACTGTATTTTCTGCCAATGTAAAGGAAGTTTTGAGAAGAAAGGTATTGTTGGGCCAAGTTATCTATCTTTTGGTCATTATTAACAATAGTCTGTTCAATCTTGAGGTGGATCTCGGATAGTTCAGTCAAAATCTTTTTGCTTTGAGTTTTAGTCATTTTTCTTTGCCTGGCCAGATAAATCATCAACAAAATTAGATCGGTAACTTGAGCTAAGAAAGCTTTAGTTGAAGCTACAGCTAACTCTGGCCCGGCATGAGAGTAAATGCCAGCGTCTACTAGTCTGGCGATTGAAGAACCGACCACATTAGTAACGCCAATAGCCAAGACTCCTCTGGCTTTTAAATTTTTGATAATTGCTAAAGTATCGGCAGTTTCTCCAGACTGAGAAACAGAGATTAATAGGGTTTTTGAAGAAATAACCGGTAGACGGTATCTTAATTCTGAAGCCAAATCAGCTTTAGTGGGAATTTGAGCATATTCTTCAAAAAAGTATTCGGCAATCTTGGCGGCATAAAAAGCAGTGCCGCAACCCGTAATTAAAATATTATCTATCTCTTTGAGCTTATCAGCTACTTGATCCAGGCCACCGAGTTTAACATTTCCCTCCTCAATAAGTAATCTGCCCCTTAGAGTGTCTTCAACCGCTCCTGGCTCATCAAAGATTTCCTTAATCATATAATCGGCAAATCTCCCCTTTTCTGTTTCTGCAGCAGAAAAATCAATAACGAACTGAGGGTTTATAATACTTTTATTATTCTTTGTTTCTTCAGATAGGAATGACTTTATTTTGTATCCTTCTCGGCTGACAAAAACAATATCGCCGTCATTAAGGTAAACAACCCTTTTGGTTAAAAGACTGATGGCATTTTGATCCGAAGCAATGATAAATTCTTTTTCTCCTAAACCTAAAATCAATGGACTGGAAAATCTAACGCCGACGATTGTATCAGGATAATCCTTGTTAAAAATTAAAAAGCTAAAACTGCCCTTGAGAATTTTTAAGGATTTAACAATAGCTTGCTCATAGCTAAATCCTGCTTTTAAAAAATCTTCTAAGAGATGAGGAAAGACCTCGGTATCGGTTTCTGAAACAAACTTATGGCCTTTCTGAATTAAAGAATCTTTGATTTCTTGAAAATTCTCAATAATACCGTTATGAACAACAAAAATCTTTTGCTCACAGTCATAATGGGGATGAGCATTTCTTTTATTAATCTCTCCGTGCGTAGCCCAGCGAGAGTGTCCAATCCCTAAAGTTCCTTTAATATTAGGATCAATAGTTCTAACTAAGTTTTTAATCCGTCCAGGTTGTTTTTCCAGGTAAACTGTTTTTTTGTCTTGATCATAAATTAAAACCCCGGCTGAATCATAGCCTCGATATTCTAATCGCTCTAACCCCTTTAAAATAAGCGGTAAGGCCTGTTTTTTCCCGATATAACCAACAATGCCGCACATATATTTAAGAAATTGTTTTTAATCGCTTTTTGCGCCAGTTTTTAATTTTCTGATGATTGCCGCTTAATAATACTTTTGGCACTTTCCAACCCTTTCCTTTTTTAGGGGTAAAGACTTCTGGCCTGGTGAATTGCGGGAATTCAGTAAAGCCATGACTACGCTTTTCAATTCTTTCTTTTAAAAGTTCTGAATGTCCTAGGACTCCGGGAATTAGCCTGGAAATAGTTTCAATAACAGCCATGGCTGCTACCTCGCCTCCCATCATAACATAATCTCCAATAGATATCTGCTCATCAACTAAATATTTAGCGACTCTTTCATCAATACCTTCATACCGACCGCAAACCAAAATAATCTTTTTTAATTTTGAATATTGACTAGCTTTCTTTTGATTGAATTTCTTGCCTCGGGGAGAGAAAAGAATTGTTTTGGATTTCTGACTCTTATTTAAGGAAGAAATTGCTTTGTAAAAGGGTTCTAATTTTAAAACCATACCCCGACCGCCGCCATAAGGCTTATCGTCAACCGTATTATGTCTGTCGCTGGCGGCAGTATAGGCCCTCAAATCAAAAACCCTGATTTTAATCAGTTTTTGTTTTTGAGCCCGCTTAATAAGAGACTCATTAATAAATGAGTCGAAGAATTTAGGGAAGATGGTAATAATATCAAATTCAATCATCCGAGTAGTAGAAACTCGACTGGGCAGTCGTCTGCCGAACCGATGGTTTCCTTTTAATTATTTAACTAAAATTTGCTAGTGTCAGATGAATTTAGTCGTTACAGTAAAACTGGTCGAGTTTTCACTACCCGGTATACTAAAAAGAAAACAGCGCTATTTTGAAAATAACACTGTTTTCGTAAACTTGCAAACTCTTGTAAAAAAAAGAGTTTTTTCTAAACTAAAGATTCAAATCTTCCAAGCCGGTGCCAGTTAAAGTGCTGGCTGGAGCAGGCGCTGGAGATTCCTCGCCACTAATGGGTTTTCTAGGAGCTCGGCTACCCTCTGGTTCCTCAATTTTGAGGTTAACTCTGGCGTGGTTTTTCAAGCCGACGATTCGTACCAAGCTTCTAATCGCCCTGGCCGTAGATCCGGCTCGACCGATGATTTGCCCCATGTCTTCGGGGTTAAGCTTTAAAGAAAGCAGAACTCCCATTTCATCAACTTTCCTTTCAATTTTAACGTCATCAGGATGGTCGACGAGGGCTTTGATCATAAATTCCAGAAAATCCTGGTCTGCAATTACCTTTGTTGCCATTTCCTTATATAGCGAAACAAAATTTCGATATACCGAATCTCTGATTCACTATTAAATCATTTTGTATAAATCGACCTTGATAATTTGTGATTTCTAGCAAAGCGATCTAGAAAATCATCAGGAACTGATTAGACTATAACACTAAGTGATATGTCGAGCAAGCTCGTCATAACATGTAATGGTATGACGAGCAATCCCATGTATTGATCCATGACATACGATGCACTTACCTTTTTTTAAAAATGTCGATACTTGACGCTTCTTAAATTTAGCAAACGGTATCAATTGAACCATTAAATTAAATTTAGATATAACAAATAGATGTATGTTATGTTTTGCATGAGGAAGTTTTTGATTCATAAGTCCGATAGCCGCTTTTCACAATTGTCTATTGAAATTAAAACAGACTTACATAAAGTAAGCCTGTCAGTAAAAACTTAAGAGAATTATTCGGTTTTTGTTTCAGTTGTTTCGACCGGGGCTTTTTTTTTGGCTTTTTCTGATTTTATCTCAGTCGAAGCTTTTTCTTGTGTTTTTTCAACTGACTTTATTTTGTCAGAATCGAGCTTGCTGATTTTTTTCGGAGCAGGATTTACTTCTTCTGGCTTTTCAGCTGGTTTTATCTCTTCTTTTGGTTCCTTGGTTTTTCCTTCAACCGAGGCCTGTTCTGTAGGTTTTTCTACTGGTTTTACTGGTTCTTCAGCCGATTTTTCTTTTTTAGATTTGGTAATGTTAATTTTTTTCTTGGCATCCTCGATAATTTTTTCTGAGACAAAAAGGTTATGAACTGTATCTGAGGCCTGAGCGCCAACTCCAAGCCAGTATTTAACCCGATCAGCCTTAATACCCTTTTCTTTGGTTAATGGGTTGTAAAAACCAACTTCTTCAACAAAACGCCCTGCTCTAGCAGCATGTTTTTTCTCAGTCACCACTATTTTAAAAAATGGTTGATTTAATTTACCGACTCTGAATAATCTGATTACTAACATGTTTGATTGATTTTATTAATCTTCTTAAAATTCATTTTTTCCAACCCTTGGCTTTTAAGGCTTTTTCAGCGGCTCTTTCTTCGGCTTCCTGCTTAGAAGAACCCTGTCCCTGGGCGATTAACTTGCCATTTAGATAGACTCCGATTTCAAAGAATTTAGCATGGTCGGGTCCAGATTCGCTAATAACGCTATAGGTCGGGGTAAAGCTTTCTTTTTCTTGAGCTTCTTCTTGAAAACTGGATTTGGAATCTTTATAAAGTCCGTTCTGAATTATGTCCGGCAGCTTAATCATTAAATAATCCTTAATAAAGGTTTTACAGGGGTTATAGCCCTGATCAAGATAGAGTGAGCCGATAAAAGCTTCAAAAGCATTAGCGAGAATAAAAGATCTGGCCTTGCCCGAATCTTTTGCCTCACCTTTTGATAGCAATAGATAGTCATTAAAGTCAAGAGATCTGGCGGCTTGAGATAAGCTTTCGGAATTAACCAAAGCAGCCCGCCAAGAGGTTAACTCCCCTTCTGGCTTTTTTGGATAGTCTAAATATAGAAACTCAGTGACTATTAATTCAAGAACCGCATCTCCCAAAAATTCCAGCCTTTCATTATGTTCCAATCCAAACTTAGGATTTTCATTATTATAGGAGCGGTGGCAAAAAGCCTGGGTTAATAATTCCTTGTTTTTGAAGTTAACGTTTAAATCCTTTTCTAATTTTACAAAATTTTTCATTACGCCTGTTTTAAAAATATGATTACATCCTTAATAATTGGTTTGACTTGCTGGTATTGTTTCAATCCTGAAATTTCGTCTAGATTAAACCATTGAACTTCTTTAATACCGCTGCTATTTTCTACTTTTAACTCGTTTTCCGGCAGAGCTTCAAACAAGAAATCCATTACTTTTCTCTTAACAACTCCTTTTTCTGGCTCGTGGGCAATATACTCCCTTTCTCCAAGTTTTTTAATAATTTTTAAGTTTTTTAAACCAAGCTCTTCCTCAATTTCTCTCAAAGCGGTTTGTTCTGCAGTTTCATCGGTTTCAGTATGGCCCTTAGGCAATGTCCATCTATCAAAAGCGTCTTTCAAAAGGGCGATTTGGAAAGCGCCTTCATACTGACGATAAACAACCCCACCGCTCAAAAGTTCAGTTCGAACAGTATCTTTATGTTTGTCAATTTCTTCCTTCTCAATCTTTTCAATTTCTTTGTAAACCGTGCCCAAAACTCCGTTGACAAATCGGCCTGAGCTTTCTCCCCCAAAAGATTTGGCCAGTTCAATCGCCTCATTAATTGCTACCTTAGGAGGCACTTCGTCCTTTTTAGAATAAAGAAGCTCGGAAAGTCCAATTCTCAAGACATTGCGGTCAACCATGGTAATTTGTTCAAGGGGCCATTCTGGAGCTGACTCAACGATAATCTTGTCTATTTGATCTAAATGGTCAATAACGCTGCTAACTAGTTGCCAGACAAACTCATGATTTTCCAATCCAGAACCGAACTCTTTTAAGTTTTGATCAACAATTTTATCAATTGAATCTGATTCTTGACCATAAAAGTCCCACTCGAATAGGGACTGCATGGCAATCGAGCGAGATAGATGACGGCTAGCCATTTATAATTTTAAGGTTTTTAATTTCCGAACGAAGTGAGGAATCAAAACTTGTCTTTATTTCCGAACGAAGTGAGGAATCAAAACTTGTCTTTATTTCCGAACGAAGTGAGGAATCAAAGCTCGTCTTTCTTCTCTTGCGGTTCTAATCCTTTCTCAATCCTTCGCTTTCTTTTCTTCTCCATGGTTTTAGAAAGATCAAGATATTCTTTTCCTTGGTAATAACCGCAGTTTTTGCAAACAGTATGAGGCAGGCTAGGTTTTTTGCAGTGGGGGCAGATTGTCGGGTTTGGGGAATACAAAAAAATCTGGGATCTTCTTTTATTCCTTCTAGACTTTGTATGCCGTTGTTTTGGTACGCCACCCATAATGTTTAGATCCTAACAAAATATTTATCTTTTGGCAACATTTAACGGTCTAAAGGTTTTTCGGTGAATATTACAGGATCCGTATTGTTTTATCCTTTTTAAATGCAACTTAGTGCCGTAACCTTTGTGAAGATCAAATCTATATTGGGGATACTTCTTATGATAACTGACCATAATCCTGTCGCGAGTGACTTTGGCTAGAATCGAAGCTAACGCACAAGAAAAAACTTTTTCGTCTCCTTTGATAATTGATTTTTGCGCGAGATTTATATTAAGTTTAAAATTTCCATCCAGAATTAAAAAATCAGTTATACCCATTTTTCTACGATCGTGAGAAAATGGGTATGATTCGGATTTGAGCTTTCTGTTCAGGTTGACGATCGCTTTTTCCATAGCCAGCTTGGTTGCTTCCAAGATATTAATTTTATCAATTACTTTTTCTGAAACCTTGCCTATCCCCCATTGCAAACGATTATCTTTAAGAATGGTCTTATAAATTGTTTCTCTTTGCAAAGAAGATAATTGTTTAGAATCCCTGATTTTTATATTTTGCCTGCCCTTTGAAACTTTAGTGAAGGAGAGTGTTTGGTATTTAGTATCTAGTATGCTGACTGCGGCAACGACCACTGGTCCGGCTAAGGGTCCCCGGCCGGCTTCGTCTAAACCAACGACGATTTTATAGCCCTTTTTCCATAATTTTTTTTCTTC
>CAYTHH010000001.1:88123-91875 GCA_964437545.1 uncultured Candidatus Saccharibacteria bacterium
CCAGACCTTATAGATTATGTCAAAGAATTGGGCATGGATTCGGTGGCTTTGACCGATCACGGCGTTCTTTATGGCGCGGTTGAGTTTTATAAGGAAGCAGTTAAGAAAGGAATCAAGCCGATTATCGGTTGCGAGGTTTATATGGCCAATAACGGCATGACCGACAAGAGGCCTAATATTGACCAGAAGCGCTATCATTTGATTCTTTTGGTCAAAAATGAACAGGGGTATAAGAATCTGGTTAAACTGATCACCAAAGCCCATCTCGAGGGCTTTTATTATAAACCAAGGATTGATGAAAAGCTTTTAGAAGAACACGCTGATGGTTTGATTGGCATGTCGGCCTGTCTTCAGGGCCGGATTCCCAGATTAATCCTGGCCAAGAAATTAAAAGAAGCTGAGGAAAAAGCTCTCAAATACCAACAGATCTTTGGCAAGGATAGTTTTTATCTTGAGCTGCAACATCACAAAAGCATTAAAGAGCAAGAGGTTTTAAATAATGGCTTGATTGCTTTATCAAAGAAAACCGGCATTCCTCTTGTCGCCGCCCAAGATGTTCATTATTTAAGGCCAGAAGATGCTGAGGCTCAAGACGTTTTGATGTTAATCAATACCGGAGCTGATCCCAATGATCCGGAAAGACTGACTATGAAGCAAGATGACTTTTCCATGATTCCGCCCGAGGAAATGAAAAAGATCTTTACTAAAACTCCTGAAGCCATCTCTAATACTCAAAAGATCGTTGACTTATGCAACTTCAAACTAGAGCTTGGTAAAACCAAGCTGCCTGGTTTTGACGTTCCCGATAACAAAACTGCCAACGAATATTTGAAAGAACTGGTTTTCGAAAGATTAAAAAACAGATATCCAAAACCGGATAAAAAAGTTGAGGACCGGATTGAGTATGAACTCTCGGTGATTAATAAAACGGGCTTTGCATCATACTTTTTAATTGTTCAAGATTTTGTTAACTGGGCTAAAGCAAAGAGAATTATTGTAGGACCAGGAAGAGGTTCCGCGGCTGGTTCAATTATTTCATATATCCTTGGCATTACCGCAATCGATCCTTTAAAATATGACCTTCTTTTTGAGAGATTCTTAAATCCAGATAGAATCTCTTTTCCCGATATAGACTTGGATTTTACCGATCGCAGAAGAGACGAAGTTTTAAACTATGTTTCTGAAAAATATGGCCGTGATAAAGTTGCCCAAATCATTACTTTTGGAACTATGGCGGCCCGGGCCGCTATTCGTGATGTGGGTCGGGCTTTGCAATATGAATATTCTTACTGCGACAAGTTGGCCAAGATGATTCCGTTTGGCTTTACTCTTACAGATACCTTAAAAAAGATTAAAGAGTTTAAAAACTTTTATGAAGAAGATATAAAAGCCAAAAGATTAGTTGATTTAGCAAGGAAGCTTGAGGGTGTGGCTCGCCATGCTTCAACTCATGCTTGCGGCGTAGTCATTGGCGATCAGCCATTAGATAACATCGTTCCTTTGCAGCATCCGACTCAGAATGACCAGAGCGTTGTTACTCAATATGGGATGAGGGCCATTGAAGACCTCGGTCTTTTAAAAATGGACTTTTTAGGATTAAAGAATTTAACCGTGATTGAAGACACTCTTTCTAGGATTTATGTGATTCATGGCAAAAGTATTGATATTGAGAAAATCTCTTTAGAAGATAAAAAGGTTTTCAAAAACTTAAGAGACGGCCGGACTGCCGGGGTTTTTCAACTAGAAGGGGCTGGTGTAACCAGGTATTTAAGAGAATTAAAGCCAACTGAGTTTGAAGATATTGTTGCTATGATTACCTTGTTTAGACCCGGGCCAATGGAATTTATCCCCTCTTACATTAAGAGAAAACATGGCAAGGAAAAAATTGAATATTTGCATCCTAAATTAAAGCCGATTTTGGCAAAAACTTACGGAGTTTGTATTTATCAGGAACAATTATTACAGATTGCCAGGGATTTAGCCGGTTTTTCTTACGGTCAAGCAGACATCTTAAGAAAAGCTATTGGTAAAAAGATAAAGTCTTTGCTCAATGAACAGAAAGACAAACTCATTCAGGGCATGAGAGACAATAAGGTGCCAGACCGGGTTGCCAAAGAAATCTGGGAATGGATTCTGCCTTTTGCCCAGTATGGATTTAACCGCAGTCATAGTTGTTCTTATGCCATGATTGCTTACCAGACTGCTTGGTTGAAAGCCAATTACCCAATAGAATTCATGGCGTCTTTGCTGACTTCAGAAAGGCATGACCTTGAAAAGATCGCTTTTTTAATTGAAGAATGCAAAAAAATGAAGATTGAAGTTCTGCCTCCGGATATTAATGAAAGTCTGACTAACTTTACTGTTGTTGCCGGCCAGAAACAGATTAGATTCGGGTTGTCAGCTATTAAGAACGTTGGCAATAATATTGTTAAGGCCATTACTCAGGAAAGGAAAGAAAACGGTCCGTTTAAAAATCTGGGTAATTTCCTGTCGAGAATTAATTCAAAAGACCTGAATAAGAAATCATTGGAAAGCATGGCTAGAGCCGGCGTTTTCGACTCGATCATTGAAAGGAATCAAATCCTTTCTAATATTGAGGATATATTAGAATTTAACAGAGAACATCAAAAGAAAAAGAATTCCGGACAAAGAAACTTGTTTGAAGGCAAGATCAATCTTGGTTCTGATATTCGCTTAGCTTCGGTTGCCCCTGCTTCCAAGAAAGAAAAACTTGAGTGGGAAAAAGAACTCCTGGGGCTATTTATTACTTCTCATCCCCTAGACAGTTTTAAGAGTCTTTTTGATAAAAAGGCCTTTCCATTAAAAATAATTACCAGGCAGATTGAGGGCAAAAAAATCAGAGTGGCTGGCATTCTTTCTAACTTAAAAAAAATCATTACTAAAACCGGCAAGCCGATGCTGTTTGTTAAGCTTGAAGATCTGACTGACAAGATTGAGGTTGTGGTTTTCCCGTCTATTTTGGAAAGGAATCCCCTTTCCTTTAGAGAAAATAAGATTGTTTTTATCACTGGTCGAGTTAGCTATAAGGACAATTCTCCCAAGATCATTTGTGATGATATCCAGGAAGTAATAGAAAAATAAATACTTAACAAACAAAGAGAGGCTGCTTTGCCTCTCTTTTATTCATTTAACGGCTTATTGCCGTTTTTCTCGCCGATTCTCTAAGAACCAGAGAAGGGCGACGATAATGAGTCCGATTCCCCCCACAATCAGCATTAGTATTCCGGGTGCAATATTCATCTTTTTTTCCTCCGGGGATCAAAAAATCGGATAAAATAAGGTACTGATCAATAATAGCAGAACCGCTTTACAAGTCAATTGATATCAGGCACAATAAAGTATGAATAAGAAAGGATTTTTAACTGGTATTATAACAACTACTATCCTCTTTTGAAGCGGATTTATGGCCTTAAAGCCTGATCCGTTTTCTTTCAAAAGGGGCTTTTTTATTAATAAAATTTGTGCTAGTATTATTTAACATTTAAAAACATGAAAAACGACCAAAAAGAGGTAAAAGAGCTTGAGAAAATGCGTCATAGTTGTGAGCATGTCTTAACTCAGGCTGTTATTAAGCTCTGGCCCGGGATTAAAATGGCCATGGGACCGGCCACTGAAGACGGATTTTACTTTGATTTCGACGAAGGAGAAAGCAAAGGTGGCGCTAACAAGGCGGCTCACTTTGATTTCGACGAAGGAGAAAGCAAAGGTGGCGCTAACAAGGCGGCTCACTT
>CAYTHH010000001.1:91975-117935 GCA_964437545.1 uncultured Candidatus Saccharibacteria bacterium
TGATTTCGATAGTTCGCCTAATTCCAAGGTTCAAATCAAGATTTCTGAGACTGATTTTCCCAAGATTGAGACTGAAATGCTTAAGATCATAAAGCAAGATTTGCCGATTAAGAAGAAAATTTTATCTTTGGCTCAAGCCAGACAATTATTTAAGGGTAACCCTTACAAACAAGAATGGCTAGACGAAATTAAGGCTAAGAAACAAAAGCCTACGGTTTATTGGACTGGCAAGGACTTTGTTGACCTTTGTGCTGGTCCTCATGTTTCTTCAACTGGCAAGATAGGCGCTTTCAAGCTAATTTCTATAGCCGGCGCTTATTGGCATGGTTCGGAGAAAAATAAGATGTTAACCAGGATTTATGGAACTTGTTTTTCAACTAAAAAAGAACTGACTGAGTATCTGGCTAACCAAGAAGAAGCCAGGAAAAGAGACCATAGGAAATTAGGAAAAGAATTAGAACTTTTTACAATTAGCAATGAAGTTGGTCCAGGGCTAACTATTTGGCTCCCAAATGGCTCTACAATCAGAAGAGAAATCGAGAACTTTATGGTTGAAGAGCAAATCAAGCTTGGCTATAAGCATGTTTACAGTCCTCATATTGGAGAAAAATCCTTATGGGTCAAAAGCGGCCATTGGGATCTTTATCGAGAGAAAATGTATTCGCCCATGGATGTTGAGGGCAAAGAATATTTGATTAAGCCCATGACCTGCCCGATGCATATTGAAAGCTATAAGTTCAAGCCTAAATCTTACCGAGATCTCCCTTACCGGATTGCTGAAACAGCTTCTGTTTATAGGTACGAACAGTCGGGTGAGCTCAGCGGGCTTTTAAGGGTTAGGGCTTTTACTCAGGACGATGCTCATATTTTTTGCACTCCAGACCAAGCCGTTGATGAATTTTTAAGCGTTTTCAATTTTATTAAAAAACTTTATGCTGTTTTTGGCATGAAAGATTATCGGGTCAGACTGGGAATCAGATCTAAGAAGGAAAAATACTTAGGCAATAATCAAATGTGGCAAAAAGCTGAAGTTAAGTCAATCGAAGCCTTAAAAAAGAGTAAAACTTCATATTTTGTTTCCGAGGGAGATGCTGCTTTCTATGGTCCCAAAGCTGACTTCTTGGTTAAAGATGCTCTGGGGCGGGAATGGCAATGTGGTACGGTTCAGGTTGACTTTATGCTGCCAGATAGATTTGATCTGAAATATATAGATAAGGACGGTAAAGAGAAAACCCCGGTTATGGTTCACCGTGCCCCCCTAGGATCTTTAGAAAGATGGCTGGCAATTTTAATTGAAAATTATGAGGGCGCTTTTCCAGTTTGGTTGAGTCCGGTTCAGGTCTGGGTAATTCCTGTCAGTCAAAAGCATTTTGGTTATTCAAAAAAGATTACTAAATCCTTAACAGATCTGGGATTAAGGGCTGAGGCGAGAAATGAAGACGATACTTTAGGGAAAAAGATAAGAACCGGAGAATTGCAGAAAATCCCCTACCTTCTGATTGTTGGCGACCGAGAGTTAAAGGCTAAAACCGTTGCCGTCAGGCAAAGGAAGAAAGGAGATCTGGGAGCAATAAAACTTGAGAGTTTCATTTCAAAAATAAAGAAGGAAATTAATCAGAAAAAATAATGCCTACCAATTACAAATCAGTACAAATATACCAATAGATTTTTTATGCAGATTCGCATATTCTTATAAATTCGTATTTCGTACATTAGTATATTAGTAAAAATTAGTAATTCGTAGAATTTTATGATATCTGATCCAACTAGGAAGTATCTTGAGTTCATTGATTCTCTCTCAGAGCCAAAAGATCCAGCTGAAGCTTCTAAGATCCATGTTGACTATGTCGCTTCAAAAATAGCGACTCTTTATGAAAAGCTCCGTCAGGTAATTGATTACCAGGAAGAGCATTTATTAAGGAAAAACACTGTTCAGCGGATTTTAAAGAGACGGTTATTACTTTCTTCAGATCCAGAGGAAATTGCCAAGCCACTTGTTTTTGAACTTATCAGGGGCGGTTACTTTCCTAATGATAAAATTTCAGAAACAAGTATTAAAAAGATAGAAAATATCCTATCAAAATACATTTTCTTAATAGAAAATGTTCCGGCTGGTTCTGAAAGAAACAGTTTGACTGAATGGTTGAAAAGTCTAGCTGCTACTGAAATTGAAGAAAAGATGTTGCCAGCTAAAACAGATGAAGTTCTTTTAGAATATATGGTTGAAGAGCTTTTAAAAAGGTTATCATTTTCAGATACTAACCTTGAAGAGGAAAGAAAAAAAGAGCTTATCTTTATTGCTTGCCAAAAAGCCCTTTTAAAAGCAGATAAAGCCCTTTTGAGCTGGCGTCTTTTAAAATTTAAGTTGCCTGAACTTGCTAATTCTCCAGATCTTGACTTGCTGGTTAAGTTTTCAGAAAGCATGCCCTTGATTAAAAAAGGGATTGAAGAAAGTATCAGTAATCCGTTAATCAGGAGGATTCAGCTGGTTGCCTATCGTTTTGTTCCCGGATTCTTAATTATTAGAGATATTGTTTCTGACGATCCTAGCGAGGCTAGAAAGATTTTTGATAATCCTGAAACTTTTGAGGCTCGTCTTAAGTTTGTCTACGAAAAAAGATATAAACAGACTAAAAAGCAAAACAAGACTTGGGGATTGCGATGGGTTATTTCAATTCTTTTGTCTAAAATGTTCTTGGCATTTTTGATTGAAATTCCCTATGACCGTATGACAGACAGACCTTTTATAAACCTTTCCCTATTGGTTAATCTTTTTGTTCCGCCATTATTAATGTTTTTGATTATTGCTTCAATCAGGGTGCCAAGGGAGAAGAATAAAAAGCTGGTTTGCCAACAAACTTTAGACGTTGTTTATCCGAAAGATGAGATAGGAATAATTGCTATCAAAAAATCTTCAGAGAAAAAGGGATTAAAAGATCTTGTTCTCAGAATAATTTTCTTAGCCAGTTCAGCTTTGGTTTTTGGTGGCGTCATTTATCTTCTTTTAAAGTTAAACTTTAGCTGGGTCAGCATTGTTATTTTCCTTGCCTTCTTCTCTTTAATTGCTTTTTCCGGAATGAAGATTGAGTCTTCCAGCAGACAATTAAAAGCGACTGATCGAGAAAAAGAAGAAGGAATTTTTGGTTTTGTGGCCGATATCTTTTTCTTACCATTTAGGAATGCTGGTAAATGGTTGTCTGGTCAGCTGCAAAAGTATAATCTTATTATCTTGATCCTAAATCTTTTCTTTGAAGCACCGCTACAAATATTCTTTGAATTTATAGAAAGCTGGCGAACCTTTATTAAAGCGAAGAAAGAAGAGCTTGAATAGGAAAAAGATTATTGTTATTCTTGGGCCAACTGCCAGCGGTAAAACTAATTTAGCTATTAAGCTAGCTAAAAGGTTTAACGGTGAAATAGTTTCAGCTGATTCCAGGCAGATCTTTAAAGAAATGAATATTGGCACCGCCAAACCCAATCTTAAGAGAGGGCGCTTTAACAAGATTCGCCATCATTTAATCGATAACTTGGCTATAGACGATGAATTGACGGTAACAATTTATAAAAAACTAGCATTAAAGGCAATTAGAGATATTCAAAAAAGAGGCAAACTCCCCTTTTTGGTTGGAGGTACGGGTCTTTATATCAAAAGCGTAATTGATAATTTAGATTTTCCCAAAGCTCTTCCAGATAAAAAGCTAAGAAAAAAACTAGAAGTCAAATCCTTAAAAGATCTTTTTAGGCTCTACAAAAAACTAGATCCCGAGGGGGCAAAGATAATTGATAAGAAGAATTCCCGTCGCTTAGTTAGGGCAATTGAGGTTTGCCTAATAACTAAACAGCCTTTTTCGCAGCAGCAAAATCATAAGAAGCCTTTGTTTGAGATTTTAGAAATAGGCATTAAGCCATCTAAGACGAATCTAAACAAAAGTATTTCCATAAGAACCAATCAAATGATAAGACTTAACTTAGAGAAAGAAGCCAGAGGGCTATTTAAGAAATATGGCATTGATTCAATTCTTTCTCAAACTATTGGTTATCTGGAATGGTTGCCCCAATCAAAGATCCTATCTAATCAGGAAATCATTAAAGAGATCAATACTCATAGCAGTCAATACGCCAAACGCCAATTAACATGGTTTAAAAAAGATCCCAGGATAATTTGGCTAAAACCCAAAAACTGTTTTTCAAGAAGCGTCAAATTAATTAATAGTTTTATTTCAGAAGTCGCCTGAATGCTCCGTAGCTTGCTGCGGGAAGCTTCATTGCTCGCTAGCTTTGGCTTGCCTGGCAATTTCAACTCCGTAACTAGTGCCAATAATGTCTGCTCCAGCCGTAGTCATCATTTCTAAGTCTTCAAGATTTTTGATGCCGCCGGCAGCCTTTATAAGAAGCCCGGGCGCGGCCTGTTTCATTATCTTTAAATGCTTGGCTTTCTCGATAAGTTCAGAGTGCCCTAACGGATCTTTTTCAGTAGCAGTTTTAACGCAAATGGCACCAGCCTCTTTAACCAATTGAGATGCTTTTTCAACTTCGTTGTTGGTTAAATATCCTGAGCCAATAATAACTTTAGTAGGCAGGATCTGACAGATTTCTTTTAAATCGCCAAGGATATTCAAATAGCGATCGTATTTTACATCAATGATGTTCATCACCACATCAAGCTCATCGGTGCCGTCAATTTTTGCTTTTTGACACTGCTGAATTCTTAATTTATGGGGACTAATACCCATGGGCGGATCAATCAAACAGACGATTTTAATGTTTGTGCCAGCTAATTCTTGTTTGGCTAGCTTAATCCATTGAGGATTAAGACAAAGCCCCCTAAAGCCGAATTCCTTGGCTTCCTGGCACGATTTAATAATATCAGCCTGGTCAGCCTCTTTTCTAATGTTAGTATGATCGATGAGCTTAACAATTTCTTGTTCGGTTGCCATAATTTTAAATTATTTTAATTAATTTGAAAGTCATCAAAAATAACTGGAATGATTGCCTGAAGCTCTTTTAAGAGATTGGTCGTCACTCTTCTGATTTCCCAGTGGGCGTCAATCGCTGTTCTTAATTTAAGAACATGGCGCCATTCCCTAAGATTAGCCGTCATTACAATCTGCGATTTAATGCCAATTGGCAAAATTTGTCTGGCATCTTGAGGCACCCAATTTGCCTGTCTTAAGCCTCGGTACATCTGTTCATTAAGATTGACCCAGTCCTTAAAAGAAACTTTATGTTTTTGGCCATCTGGTAAAACCAATTCAACAAGTTTTTCTTCAATATTCTTATTCGGAGGAATTACCACCAATAAATTACTTTCATCAACATAACGAGTTGATTGCTGGGTAAAGGAAGATAAGCGATGCCTGACCAGTTCGTGAGTAAATCCTCGGGAAACATTATTAAACTCAACGGTTAAAGCCGAATGTTCAATCACAGATTCATGCCCTCTTTTTCTTAACATCTCGACAAATCTTTTAGCTGAATCTTGGGTTATCTTATCTCGGCTTTGATACGAAGTCCGACCCGCCAATTCAATTAATTGCAAGGGGTTAGCGCCCCCAGTTCCCACCATAATAGCCAGAATTTTATGAGAACCTTTATTTTGTAAGACTTCTGCCATGTAAAATCAGATTATTTTTTTGACTATTTCCCAGATTTTATTGTGAATTATTTCTGGGCTGAGCAGTTTATTTTTTGACATACAGTTTATGATGCGAAAATCTTTTGGGAATTTTTTAACCGCGTCCTTATAGGCAATATATGAATCTTTAAGATGATTCTGATCTTTTTCGTGAATATCTTTTGGCTTTTTACCTAAATATGCCCTCTTTCTTTTTAATTTATCTTTGTCGGTAATGGTTCTTGAATCAGAAAGTTTAAAACAAATGTTCGGCGAAACATCAAGGATAATATTAATATCTGGTTTGGGAATTTTAAAAATCTTGTATTCGAGGTTATATAACCATCTTAAGTAATTCTGGCGTTGTTTTTGATTCTTTATTTTTCCAGCCTGATGACCCATATTAGAACCAATATAACGATCGGCAATCACAATTCTGCCCATTTCCAGTTGTTTTCTTATCTTAAAACTAGCATCGTATCTATCACAAGCAAAGAAAATTGAAGCCCGATAAGGGCCAACTTCTTTAGCCGAACCGTATTTACCGTTTTAATAATCGTCACTAAAGCAGCAGATCTTTTTCCGTGTTGGGGAAAATCAAAAAATGAAACCTTGTAGCCTTCTTTTTTTAATCGTTGAACTAAAAATTTCAGCTGAGTTGATTTTCCGGAACCGTCTAAACCGTCGATAACAATGAACCCCGCACCGAGCTTTGCTCTGGTGCTGGGTTTTCCCGGATAAGGATTTTTTTGCATATTTTTTAAATTTTGGCTAGGGTCAGTTTTTTCTGCCCCTGGTATTTACCCTTTTTATCAGCATATGAAATTAAGCAATCTTGTTCACCTCTGGCGAATAAAACCTGACAGATACCCTCATTGGCATAAATCTTAACTGGCAAAGGGGTGGTGTTGCTGATTTCAATAGTCACATACCCTTCCCATTCAGGCTCTAAAGGAGTGACATTGACAATGATACCGCATCGAGCATAAGTAGATTTTCCCAGGCAAATACAAAGAATATCTCTGGGAATCTTAAGATATTCAAAACTTCTGGCTAAACAAAAAGAATTAGGCGGCACAATGCAAACCTTGCCGTTGAAATCAATAAATGACTTGAGATTAAAATTTTTTGGGTCAACAATAGCGCTGTTTACATTGGTAAATATTTTAAACTCATCGGTAATTCTTAAATCATACCCATAAGAAGAAAGTCCATATGAAATCACCCCCTTTCTTACTTGAGAATCTTTGAAGGGGGTGATCATTTTGCTCTTTTTGGCGTATTGTTTGATCTGTTTATCGGATAAAAACATTTTGTCTTGAGGTAAATAAAACTAAAAATACATTATGAGATTACCGCGGGAAGCTTTATTCTATTTCAATGCCCATGCCATTAGCTGTGCCCTCAATAATCCTTTCTGCCACTTCAAGAGAATCAGTATTAAGATCGGGAAGCTTTTTGGCAGCAATTTCTTTAAGCTGACTTCTAGTAATCTTGCCAACCTTAACGGTATTAGGTTTCCCCGAGCCCTTCTCAATGGCAGCCGCTTTTTTTAAAAGTTCAGTCACTAATGGTGTTTTAGCGTTAAAAACATAGCTCCGGTCTTCAAAAACCGTTATTTCAACGGGCAATTTAGAACCAATTTGAGACTTGGTTTTATCGTTAAACTTTTGACAAAACTCAGCAATGTTAACTCCTTGCTGAGCCAAAGCTGGGCCAACCGGAGGTGCCGGCGTTGCTTGGCCAGCTGGAATTTGAAGATTGATAACTGCTTTTATTTTTTTCATATCATTTTAGACGCTGATTCGTATTTCAAAAAAATTTATTATATCTTCTTATCTCAAGGAAACTCGTTAGAGTTTCTTATCTCAAGGAAACTCGTTAGAGTTTCTTATCTCAAGGAAACTCGTTAGAGTTTCTTAATTTGCAAGGAATCCAATTCTACTGGGGTATCGCGGCCAAACATATTAATCAAAACCTTGACCTTACCCCTTTCTTCATCAACCTCTGAAATCTTGCCGTCAAAATCTTTAAAGGGACCGTCAGTAATTTTAATCGGATCATTAATCTTAACATCAATTTTAAAGCGAGGCTCTTCAACTCCCATTCTTTTTTTAAGGGTTTCTATTTCCTGAACGGAGACAGGGATTGGAGTGGTGCTGGCGCCAACAAAGCCAGTAACATTAGGAGTATTCCTGACCACATACCAGGAATCATCGGTGACAATCATTTCAACGATAACATATCCCGGATAAATCTTTTCTTCAACTACCCTTCTTTTGCCGTTTTTAATCTTAATTTTCTTTTCCTTTGGCACTACCACGTTAAAAATCTTGTCTTCCATTCCCAAAGATTCAATTCTTTGTTTTAGGTTTCTAGCAACAGCATCCTCATAACCTGAATAAGTATGAATGACGTACCAATTTTTTTCTTGCGGTAATTTTTGTTTTGACACGGTTTTTAGGATTTATCTTGGGTTAAAATGAGAGGAATTAAATTTCATTATTGCTGTAGTATAACTTTATTTAAAAGTTTAGTAAACAACAGGTCAGATCCTCCTAAAAACATGGCAAGAACAACTGATAAACCAAGCACTACTAAGGTATATTTTAAAACCTCTTTTCTGCTTGGCCAATTAACCCTTTTTGCTTCAGATATGGATCCTCGTAAAAAATTGGCGATTTTGTCAAAAATATTCATGTTTTATTATTGCATTATTAAACTTCTAAACGTCAATATTTTTAGCGTTTTTGGCATAGGCAAGAATAAATTTTTTCCTTGGCATTACTTCCCCACCCATTAAAATATCAAAAATCTTATCAGCATCGCGATCGTTTTCAATTACGACTTGCCTGAAGATCCGATTGGCTGGATCCATGGTTGTTTCCCAAAGCTGTTCCGGATTCATTTCTCCCAATCCCTTGTATCTCTGGACTGAAACCCCTTTTATCTTTTTATCAGTATTATCCTCAGACTCTTGAGTTAAGTTCGGCTCTTCTGGTTTTTTGGTTTTTGAGGTTGACAGTTCTGCAATAACTTTAGTCTTTTCATCTTCAGTATAAGCATATTTCATTTCTCTGCCAACCTGAATCTTATACAACGGCGGCTGGGCAATGTAAAGGTATCCCTTTTCGATCAGTGGCTTAAAGTGTCTGTAAAATAGAGTTAAAAGCAGAGTTTTAATGTGATTACCGTCAGAGTCGGCATCGCACATAATTACAATCTTATGATATCTTAGTTTTTCAATGTCAAAATCTTGAGCAATGGCAGTACCCAGAGCAATAATCAAGGCCCTAACTTCCTTAGAATCAAGCATTTTATCAAGTCTAACTCTTTCAATATTAAGAATTTTACCCCTCAAAGGAAGAATTGCTTGAAATCTCCTATCTCGACCCCCCTTGGCAGAACCTCCAGCAGAAGGCCCCTCAACAATATATAGTTCTGATTTTGATGGATCTCGGGATATGCAGTCAGATAGCTTGCCCGGCAAAGACAAGCCGTCGAGAACTCCTTTTCTCAATACTGTTTCCTTGGCTGCCCGAGCTGCTTTTCTGGCTTTAGCAGATAAAAGACATTTATTAAGAATAGCTGCGGCATCATTAGGATTCCTTTCGAGGAAGTCGTTCAAACCTTCACTGACAATAGTTTCAACGGCAGACTTAGCCTCAACGTTTCCTAGCTTAGCTTTAGTTTGGCCCTCAAATTGAGGTTCTCTAATTTTTACTGAAATCACGACTACTAAGCCCTCTCTAGTATCTTCGCCGGTTAGGTTGTCATCTTTTTCCTTTAAGATGTTATTCTTTCTGGCATAATCATTCAAACCTCTGGTTAAAGCCGCTCTCAAACCAGTCAAATGAGTACCGCCTTCCTGTGTATAAATGTTATTGGCAAAGGACTCTTCATAGCATTCAACTTCATCAATATATTGAAAAGAAACCTCTACGAGTACATTGTCTTTTTCTCCAGTGCAATAGAAAACATTGTCATGACGAGCCTTGGAACCGCGAACTAAGTATTTAACATATGAGCTAATGCCGCCTTCAAAGCAAAAATCATAAGTCATTTTTTGGGCGTCTTGGCCGCTCCTTTCGTCTGAAATTCTTATCTTTACTCCTCGAGTTAAGTAAGCTTGCTGGCGAAGATGGTCCAGAATCCTTTTAAAATCAAACTTTATTTCTTTAAAAATAGTTGGATCAGCTTCAAAGGTAACCGTAGTGCCGCTGCCCCGGCATGATCCTAATTTTTGTACCTTAGATTTAGGCTTGCCTTTTAAGTATTCCTGCGAATATCTAAAACCGTTTCGACAAATTTCAGCTTTCATCCAACTAGATAAAGCACAAACCACAGAAACTCCAACGCCGTGAAGACCGCCGGATACTTGATATGCTTTGCCGCCAAACTTAGCGCCAGCATGCAAGGTTGTCATCACTGTTTCTAAAGCTGATTTTTTAGTTTGAGGATGGATTTCAACTGGAATGCCTCGGCCATCATCAATAGTCTTAACTCGACTTCCTTTCATTAAAACAATTTCAATATTCTTAGCATGTCCGGCCATGGCCTCATCAAGCGAATTATCAATACACTCCCAGATTAAATGATGAAGGCCGTCTGGTCCGGTTGAACCTATATACATTCCCGGTCTTTTTCTGACCGGATCTAGTCCTTCTAAAACATAAATGTCAGCAGCAGTGTAAGAACTGGCGTTCTTAGCCCCACTTTTCGCTCCTTTGGTTAACTTCTTAGACACCTTCTTTGCCATGTGTTTGCTTGATTAGCTTTTTAAGTTAAAAACTTGAGAATGCTTTGCCTTGGCTTCCCGGTCTGACAGGCCAAAATACATGACCTTAACAGTGTGGCGGGCAAGATGCCTGTCTTTTAAGAGAAAACTGTCGACTAACTCAAGACTCCAAAGATTATTACCAATTTTCTTTCTAGTATTTTTTAATAAACCAATAATATCTTTACCTTTTGAAACTTCTAAGTTAGCGTCAAGAACAACTAATTTTTGAGTCAGCTCAACCACTGGATTTAAATTAAAATCTTTAAGCAAGTCGCTGAGAAGAGTAATATTGATTTCGGCAAAGGCATAATTAACTTTGATCTTATAGATAATGCCGAGGCTTTTACCGTTAACCAAAATGTCCCAGCAAGAAAAAGGATTAGCTATTTGGGGTTTTTTCACCGAAGGCAGATAAGAAATATTGCCGACACCAAGAGATAAAAGCAAAGTTTCCAGCGCTTCTTTTAAATTAGAAACGGGTTTTTTATCTTTTGAAGTAACCAGCATTCCCAAGCTTTCATACTCTAAATAGAGAGATCCTTTTTTGCCAAAGATCTTGCCAATTTCAAACAGCTTGATTCTATTAATATTTCTTTTCTTGTATTCGCGATATTGGAACAATAGACTCGGGGCAATCGATTGTCTTAAATCGGGAAATTCTTCGTTAACTGAATTCTGGGTTGGAATATTGTCCCAATCTAAGTAATTAGATTCTAAGTTAGCTTCTTTTTTAGTTAGAGTCCAGGATAAAATCTCATCAAAGCCAATGACGGTGAGTATATCTCTGGATTTTTCTGAAAGCTTAAATGTCATTGGCGTAATCTGCCTGGCAACTGCAAAAGCCGGCGTTTGGTCTGAGGGAATTTTTTCAAAACCAAATATTCTGATAATTTCTTCGGCCACATCTTCGCCAAGACTAATATCCATTCTGTCTAAGGGCGGCGATACTATTGATCCAGAAATTTTAAATCTCAAATCCTTTAAAATTTTAATTACTTGGGCTGAACTAATGTCTATGCCAGCTGTAAGGGTGGCGAATTCTGGATCAAATTTAATTTTTGGAGACAATTGTTTTTTCGGATAAAAACTAAATGGTTTATTCTTAATTCTACCGCCGCCATGTTTTAAAATTAAAGAAATTAAAAGATTTGCGGCCCAATCCAGATTAGCCGGACTCAAGTCTTTTTCCAATCTGATACTGGCTTCAGTGACAATCTTTAGATTTTTAGAATCCTTACGGATCGAAGCTTTGTCATAAATTGCCATTTCGGCAATAATATTCCTGCTTTTTAAGTTAATTTCTGCTGTTTTGCCGCCAACAATGCCGGCTAATCCTAATATGTTTTTGTCATCTCTAATAATCACTTCTTGACCGGAAAGCGCTATTTCAGCCCCGTCTAAAGTAATCAGGGTTTTAAAGTCATGCCCAGCGTCCCAGCAAAGACTGCCTGTCATTTTATCGCTATCTAACAGATGAGATGGATAACCCGTTAAGACCATAACGTAATTTGAAAGATCAACCAGCAAGTTAATGCTCTTAATGCCATAGAAAGCCAAGAATTCTTTAAGCCAGCCTGGAGATTGCTTATTTTCAATTCCAGTAATCTCAAAAGCTAAAGCTCTTTTTACTTTGTTTTTAGCTTCAACTTTAATTTTAGAATTTTCTTTTGGTAAAGCCGGTATTTTCCCTATGGGCAATTTGCAGTTTAATCCGTAATAGGCAGCCGCTTCTCTGGCCAAGCCAATAACAGAAAGGCAATCAGCTCGGTTTTGTCTGACCTCAAAGCTCAAAAGCCAATCATTTTTATTATTGAATTTGACTCGCTGCAACTCGTCTATCATTAAGCCGGCCATGGTAAATTTTTGACCAATTTGCTTTGGATCGGTCTTAAGGCCAGGAACTAATTGTTTTAACTGACTATAAAGTATTTTCATCTCTACAAATTACGAATTTTTACAAATATATGAATCTTATTTCCCATCTTGCTTAAAAGAAGAATAATTATTTAAAAAGATTTTCTCCTTCATGATATTTATAGGCCAAACTGCCGCCCAAAAGAGTTCGAATATCAGTGATATTGTATTTGGCCATGACCCAGCGGTCCAATCCCAAGCCAAAAGCAAATCCTTTGAATTTTTTTGTATCAATCCCGGCCATTTTCATTACCTTGGGATGGATAATGCCGGCTCCCCCCATTTCTATCCAGCCAACATTTTTACAAAGGGAACAGCCCCTGCCTTGGCAGCTGAAACAGCGCATATCAGCTCCAACTCCTGGTTCTACCTCCGGATAATATTTGTTGCGGTATCTGACAATAACTTTAGAGCCATACATTCTTTTAAAAAGAAGATTTAAGGTGCCGAAAAGATCTTTTAAGCTAACTCTCTCTAATATGGCTACACCCTGGTAATGATGAAAAATGAAATGATTGCTTTTATTTACTTTTTCGTTTCGGTAAACTCTGCCCGGGCAGACAAATTTCATCGGCGGTTTACAAGAAGCCATTATTCTAGACTCAACCGAAGAAGTCTGGGTTCTTAGTAAAAGGTCGGGTTCTTTGATGTAAATAGTGTCTTGCATGTCCATGGCCGGATGACCCGAGGGCACATTTAATCTGACAAAATTATACTCGCTGGTTTCAATTTCCGGTCCGTCAACAACGCTATAACCCATTTCTATGAAAACTTTGTTTAAATGTCTGATTGTCTGGGTAATAGGATGCAAATGTCCGATTTTAGGTAGGTTAAAGTCTAAATTTTCAGCCTCAGCTTTCATTGTTTTATCTGATTGCTTGCCTAAAAGCCCTTTTTTCTTTAAATCGAATAAATCAGTCATCTTATCCTGTAAATCGTTGATCTCTAATCCAACCTTTTTTCTTTGGCTTTCAGATAAGCGCTTCATTTCCTTAAAAAGCTGTTTTATCTGTCCCTTGCTTCCCAAATGCTTATGGAAAACATAATCTAAATCAGCTGTGGTTTTAACAGCTTCCAAGTCTTTTCTAATTTGGTTTTCTATTAATTTTAAGTCAATTTCTGACATGCTTTTTGAGTCTTCGATACCCTTATTTTACCTTAAAATTAACATAAAAGCAACCACTGGTTATTGTGGAAAAGCAGTCTAAAATAAGGCCCAATTCAGACTTAACTGCTAATCAATATTTAATTATCTGTTGGGCTGTGTAGCCATGGATTACAGGATGCTTTGCCAATACTTAGGTTGAAAAGCAATAAAATGTATATGCCTTGGTATTGATTTTGTCTCTTGTGAAAAGAAGTAAATTTATTATATATGGTAAAAAAATAATCGAAGTGTAGCAAAAAACTTACAGGAAAATACTGTAAGTTTTTTGTTTGTTTACGATGCGATGTCCGCAAGCTAGAGCTTTTGTTACCCCTATTAAACCAAAAATTCGTGCTGATAGTTGCGAAACAAATACAAGTAAAAAATATAGGGAAGATATTCTCGTTTTATGTTTTCTCAAAGTAAAATCTGTTTTCGTCCTTTCGGACTCATCAGCTCGGATACTCATCCGAGGAACAGTGGGAAGTTTTTATAGAGAACTTCCCGAAACTCTTTTTTTATGAGGTCACCATCACGGCGACCTCAATGTGGTAATATCCCCCGTGCATGCCGGGGAAGTGACTACTCCCGATTATTGTCGCGCCCACGGAGGGCTCGACAATGACAGGCTTTTCCCAGTTGGGACCGGATTCGCCCATACTGGGTTCTACCACGATGGGGAGGCCGTCGCACGCCTCTCCGTACTTTGGTTCTCCCCACCACCCCTCATGGATCTCCCTGTTAGTGGGAGATCCAAAAGAAATCACGACGATCTCGGTCGTCGTTCCGCCCTCTGCCTCAACGGCGAGGGCGAATTCTTCGATTTTGTCTAGTCGCTCGGCTGTCCCCCTGTACTCTTGCCGAATAACCTTCCTTACTTCTTCGATTGGGAGCATAAGCTCCCTTGCAATCTCTCCCCAAGAGGTTGCAGAATCTCCCCATACTCCGTGCATTGGGGAGACGAATTTTATTGGCCGAACCCCTGGTGCCAGAGCTAACAGATAAGTGGTGTTCGACCATTTCCCCCTTTTCTCGTATTGTGCACTCGCTATAGCACAATACTCGGGGATGTTCTCCCCGGTAAATTTGATTGCCTTACCTGCTTTGGCAAGGTATAACCGTGGGTGCCGGCTGCCTGGCAGCAGCCCGTCGTTATATTCGTACATTTTATACACTCCTTGCTCGTGGCCTGTGGCCGTGAGCATGAAATGATGCGTCCCGCATCAAGGGGCTCCTCACACTGAGTAGCGCGCTAGATACCTCATTAAGATACCCACTGCGCTACTCTTGAGGAATCTGTATATTCTTTCGCTTATCAAAGAACTATCTTTTGCTAGTTTGAGAAGAAATTCATCATCCCAAATTGTATCTTAAGTATAACACATTATATGTATCTTGTCAAATTCAAACGCTATTATGATCAAACCTATTCAGGACTTGTTCGGTGACTGTCACCTCTCCTCTCCCGAACAAATTTACGAACAAATCTGGTAAATGGCGCGATTTTAATTAAAATCAGTTATCCAAAAAACACTTTACTCAAAATGGGCAGGTATTACTTGTATCAGAATGAAACTCACAAATTCACGCCAAATTCAAAGTTTGAACTTAATTTTGTTCCTGTCTCCAAAGGTGACAGTCACCTTTTAAAAGCGGACCCAAGGGGATTTGAACCCCTGATTTCCTCCGTGACAGGGAGGCGTGTTAAACCGGGCTACACTATGGGTCCATGTTTATATTAAGAGCTAGTTTTTAATATTATGTGGCTGGGGTGGGGATCGAACCCACGACAACAGGCTTATGAGTCCTGTGCTCTACCAACTGAGCTACCCAGCCTTCCGCGCTCAGCATTTTAAAGTGAATGAAATATTTTGAAATTTGTTGCGGGGGCCGGAATTGCACCGGCGTCTCAAGGTTATGAGCCTCGTGAGGTACTACTCCTCCACCCCGCGATGTTTATACTCAATACTCAATACTAATTAAAGGGCATCTAGCTCTTGTAGAGATTTTTCATAAATAGCAATGACTTTACTGGCTTCATTAATGTTAATGCGATAATCTGGATCATGGACTATATTATTACGGATTTGATGGGCATTAGTCAAATTCTCCAAGCTGGGCAATTGTTCTAGTTTCATCTTTTTTAATCTGTCGCCGAAGCTTTCTCCTCCAAATCCCATTCTTGCTAAAACTTCTTCGGTCAGAGCTTCAGCTTCAATAACAGCCAGCTTCCAATCAGCCATGTTCGGGGTTTCCAGCCTCTTAATAGTATACTGCCATCTTTTTTCTAACTTGCCAGTATCGTGGCCTTTAACCTTAATAAACTCCACGAAATCAATCCAGAATCCCATTTTGATAAAATCACTCTTGGCCAGACAGAAAATTATTATTCCTAAGAATATTAAAAATATAAAAGGACCGAGAGTTTGAGTCATGGCAATAATGAGTTGCAGCGTCGGTGAATTTAAAATGGGAGCAAAGAATTCCATAGTCCTAATTAATAAATATATTTCCGCATATTTCTAATATGCTTCTGGGGATTCTAGCTTTGCTCATATTAACAAGAAAACTCTTTTAAATCAAATTAAAAAATGCTAATCTGGATTAATACATAGTTATATAGATATCATAAAAAATGACTAAGCAATTAAAAGAGGAACAAGTCAAGCACATAGCTAAGTTGGCTAACCTTCAGCTTTCAAAACAAGAAACTAAAGAGTTTCAGAAACAGCTGACTGAAACCTTGGACTTTATTGCCCATCTGAACCAGATTGACACGGAAAAAGTTTCTCCAACCTCGCAAGTGAGCGGAAACAAAAATGTATTTCGTCAAGACATTATTAAGCCCTCTCAAAGCCAGGCAGAAACCCTGGCCAATGCCAAAAGCTATAAGGGTTATTTTGTTATTAAGGCGATATTTTAATCATGAACCTGAATGAATTATCATTAACAGAAGCTCTTGAGGGAGTTAAACAAAAGAAATTTACCCCAAAAGAGGTTTTTACTGCCTGCGAAAAAAGGATTAAGGATATTGACGACAAGATCAAGGCCTTTGTTAGCGTTGTTCCAAAGACAGAAAATGCCATTCCATTTGCTATTAAGGATAACTTTTGCACAACAAAGGTTCTGACTACCGCTTCCTCGAATATCCTTCGTAATTATCTTCCGACATATAACGCTACTGTTTATCAAAAATTGATTGAGGCAAATTTTGGACTCTTAGGAAAAACAAATATGGATTCTTTTGCTCACGGATCCTCAACAGAGACATCAGACTTTTTCGTTACCCACAACCCTTGGAATTTAAATCATTTACCCGGTGGTTCCTCGGGTGGTTCAGCGGCGGCGGTAATGGCTGACGAAACCATTTTTGCAATCGGGTCGGAAACTGCTGGCTCTATTCGCCAACCATCGGCCTGGTGTGGCGTAGTTGGCTTAAAGCCCACTTATGGCAGAGTCAGCCGCTATGGAGTCATTGCCATGGGCAGTTCTTTAGACTGCCCCGGACCAATTACTAAGACTGTCGCTGACGCTGAAATTGTCTATAAGATAATTGCCGGTAAAGATCCGCTTGATGCGACAACAGTTGACATACCATTAACTCCAGCCAAAAACTTTAATTTAAAAGATGTTAGGATTGGAGTTGCTCAAGAATATCTGGCTATAGCCGAAAAGCCGGTCTGCAAGAAAATTCTTGAAGCGGTTGAAGTCTTTCGTAAGCTTGGATGTAAAATTATTGATATTTCATTGTTTGATCCTAAATACGCTATTTCCGTCTATACTATTTTGCAACGATCAGAAGTGTCATCAAATTTAGCCAGATATGACGGCATTCGTTATGGCTCTGACAGAAGCAATTTCAATAAAGAGAATAAGCGCCGGATTATGCTCGGAACCTATACTTTATCAGCCGGCTATTACGATGCTTACTATTTGAAAGCCCAAAAAATTAGAACAATCATTTGTCAGGATTTTGACCAGGCATTTGAAAAAGTTAATGTTATTATTGGCCCTGTTTCCCCCAGTCTGGCTAAAAAAATCGGAGCCAGCAGCAAAGACCCGATGTTTGGGGAAAAAGAAGATATGCTAGTCGAACCCTCAACCATTGCCGGTCTTCCAGCCATTTCTATTCCGGCTGGATTTGTTGATGGGTTGCCTGTTGGTTTGCAAATTATTGCTAATAAGTGGCAAGAAGATCTTATCTTAAAATTAGCAAAAGCATTTGAAACAGAGACCGAATATTACAAGATGAAACCGGAAATATGAGTAATGAATACCAGCCAGTAATAGGCCTGGAAATCCATATTGAGTTAGCTACTCAAAGCAAGATGTTTTGTTCTTGCTCGGCTTATCATTTTGAGGTGGAACCAAATATTCATTGCTGTCCGGTTTGTCTTGGCTTGCCTGGAGCTTTGCCGGTGCCTAATAAAAAAGCCATTGATTGGACCATTATGCTGGGCTTGGCATTAAACTGTCAGATTGCCAAAGAATCAAAGTTTGACAGAAAAAATTACTTTTACCCTGACCTGCCCAAAGGCTACCAGATTTCACAATACGATGCCCCTTTGTGCAACAATGGACACTTGGAAATAAAAGCATTCACAGAAGAACAAAGGGCGTCAAATGACCAATTCCCGACTTTAAAAACGATACGGATTCGACGAGTACATCTGGAAGAAGACACGGGAAAACTTCTTCACACTGAAATTGACGGCAAAGCCTGTACCATGATTGACTTTAACCGCTCTGGAGTTCCTTTGCTCGAAGTGGTTACCGAGCCTGATTTTGAAAACAGTGCTCAAGTTGATAAATTTCTTAAAAAACTTCAACTAATTGTCAGGTATTTGGGAATATCTTCAGCTGACATGGAAAAAGGCTCAATGAGACTGGAACCAAACATCTCTGTCAGAAAGCCCAATCAGAAAGGACTGCCAGAATACAAAGTTGAAATTAAAAACATCAACTCATTTAAATTCGCTCGCAAGGCCATTGATTATGAGATTTTAAGGCATCGGGAATTATTGGAAAAAAGCGAAACTCCAGTTCAGGAAACCAGGGGCTGGAATGAGCCAAAATCAAAAACCTTTAGCCAGAGAGAAAAAGAAGAAGCCAATGATTATCGCTACTTTCCCGAACCCGATATTCCGCCAATGACTTTTACGAAAGAAGAGATCAGGGAAATTCAAAGCTGGATTCCGGAACTGCCCGAAGCCAAAGCCAAGCGTTTTGTATCTGATTATCAACTTTCAGAGTACAATACCCAGCAATTGATTGAAAATAAATCCCTGGGGCAATATTTTGAAAAAGTTGTAGAAAACACTAAAAAACTATCCCCGACCCAAATAGCTAATTGGCTCATAAACAAGAAAGTTAACATTGATAGGGTTAGTCCCAAGGATTTAATCAAGATCATTACCGAATCTCGGCAAGTGTTTGAAATTAATAATGAAGATTTAGAAAAAGTCATTGCCAGAGTAATAAAGGAGAACCCCCAGGCCGTTAATGACTATCGGGCTGGTAAAACACAGATTATAAGCTTTTTTTTAGGCCAAGTCATCCGCTTGACCAATCCAGGCATCGATAAAACAAAAACTACCATTGCCATTATCCGCTACTTAACAAAAAAGTAGCCACATACTACATTATAGACATAGCACATTCATCACTACGCCTTTCGGGACGTAGCCACAGAGTATTCTCTTAAAGAGAGTACTCTTGTTTTTTAAACACAATAAAAACTTTCGTAAGTTTACTTTTTAATTCTTTCGCTTGACAAGGTTTTTAAATTAAAGATAAAATATATTAAGGAAAGGAGGTAAAATATGTTATTTGATCCGAAAGAAAAAGGTTAGTTCTTTCAATTTGCGTACTGGAGGTACCACATGAACAATGGAAACAATGGGAAGAAAGATCGTCTGGATCTGGTCGCCCCCAACTTTGAGAGCAACGGCTAAACACTTCAGCCAGTTAGCCTTTTCTCATTTTGTGGATTTTTCTGCGCATCGGGACGATGCGCAATGAGAGCTAAAGCCTCGACCCAATGTGCTAACATGAAAGCTCTTTTACTGCGTGGTCGACTGGGATAATAGGCTTAATCGATCACACTCGCAAAACAGTTTGGAGATGTTACCATGGAAGTAAAGAACAATTCTTGTTTACCATTCTTAGTTTATATAGCGTTCGGAGCCGGCAACAGCTGAATCGAGGGTTCTTGATCAGCTAATATTCCAAATTATGTGCGGAGACGAAATCGCCTCCGCACCCTGCACTTTTTCTCCTTTTACAAAAAGACCCTGGCAACCAATACAGGGTCTTTTCTTTTTTGATAAAGACTTATTCACCCGAGGTCTGACCTCGGGTTTTTTGTTGACTTATTTTTTAAGATAGAGGTTCTAAACCCTCTGTTTCCACCAAAACCTCGGCCAGCTCGTCAAGGTTCTCTAAAACCATGCCAGCGCCCCTGGCAACAGCGGTCATGGGATCTTCGACTACTCTGGCCTTTACCTTGATTTCTTTAGTTAAAAGCGTGTCTAAACCTCTTAAAAGAGAACCTCCGCCTGACAGCCAGATGCCGTCTTCCATAATATCTGCTAATAGCTCAGGGGGTGTTTCTTCAATAGTAGTTTTAATAGTGCTGACAATCTGTCTGACTGACTTTTCCATAGCATGCCTGATGTCTTCATTGGTCACCATAATTTCTTCTGGTAAGCCCGTTAGCAAATTCCTGCCCCGTAAAGGCGCCTGCTTTTTTTCCTTTTGAGGATAGACTGAGCCAATGGCAATCTTAATTTCTTCAGCTGTTTGTTCGCCGATCAATAATTTAAACTCTTCTTGGGCGAAATGAATAATGTCTTCGTTCAATTTATCTCCAGCTACCCTCAAGCTTTTAGCAATAACAATACCGCCTAAAGATATGACAGCCACTTCAGCAGTGCCGCCGCCAATATCAACGATAAAAGTGCCGCTGGCATCCTGAACCTCAAGTCTGGCGCCAATGGCAGCAGCCATGGGCTCTTCAATCAAGAATACTTGGCCAGCTCCGGCATTTCTAGCCGCATCTTTAACTGCTTTTTTTTCAACTTCAGTAACGCCCCAAGGAATACCAATAATAACCCTGGGCCTGATCAGATTAAATTTATCTTTTTGGGCCTTATCAATAAAATATCTCAACATTTGTTCGGTAACTTCAAAGTCAGAAATGACTCCTTTAACCAAAGGACGGGTAGCAACAATATGGCCCGGGGTACGGCCTACCATTCTCTTGGCTTCTTCGCCAATTGCTAAAACCTGACCGGTTTTCTGATTAATTGCTACCACCGACGGTTCGGTCATGACAATCCCCTTGCCCCTGACATAAACAAGAGAATTGGCGGTTCCTAAATCAATGGCAATGTCCTGAGAAAAACCTCTTAATATTTTTTCGATCGCTTTTTTTAGTTTTTTCACAACAAGTAATAATATAATGGATTATAGAATGTAATGATACCGTTATAATATCTTAGATAAAATTTGTAGAATTCGAGAAACTTTAACTAGCTCTGATTTTGCTTCATTTCTTTGCTTAATTTCAATAGAGTTTTTCGCAAGACTTCTTTCGCTAACCACTATTCTCGAAGGAATGCCGATTAAATCCGCATCCATGAATTTCTCTCCGGGAGTCTTATCAATCCGGTCATCATATAGAACCTCGATTCCTTTATCGTTAAGTTTTTGATAAAGCTTTAAAGCTGCCGAGACAATCTTTTTGTCATTGCCTATCTGTAATAAATGAATCTGGAAAGGAGCCACCTCTTTTGGCCAGATAATGCCCTTGTCATCGTGAAAGACTTCAACGATAGATCCCAAAAGCCTGGTAACCCCGATTCCATAACTGCCAAACCAAACCGGTTTTTTAACTCCGTTTTTATCGGTAAAATGAACTTTCATTTTTTCGCTGTAATGAGTATCAAAAGGAAAGATATTGCCAACTTCAATGGCGTGGTTTTCATTAACCGTTCCTTTATTGCATTTAGGGCATTTATCCTCTACTGTTCCCTTAAATATTTCTTTATTAAAACCAGCTCTGCACTTGTTGCAAACATAAATTGTATCCTCGCCAACCGGGGCAATAACCTGATATTCGCGAGTCAGGTTTTTAGTGAAAACTCCACCGGCTGCTTCAGTCATAATGATTTTAAAACCAAGCCGAGCGAAAATTTTTAAATAAGCGTCAGAAACTTGTTCATAATATTTCCAGAAATCCTCTTGAGTTTCATGAAGACTGTAAAGATCTTTCATAAGAAACTCTCTGCCCCTAAGAATCCCGGAGGTTGCTCTTGGCTCGTTCCGAAACTTTGTGGAAAAATGATAAAGCTTAATGGGCAGGTCAGAGTAAGATTCCAAATGCTTCCGGATTAAATCCAAAACGATTTCTTCATGCGTAAACGATAAAGCAAATTCTTTTTCCCGAGTATCTTTAAGCTTATACATAACTTCTGAGGCCGAATCCCATCTGCCTGTTTCATTCCAGATTTCCTTGGGATGCATCAGGGGCATTAAAACTTCTTGGGCGCCGGTAGCATTCATTTCTTCCCTGATAAGCTGGCTGATTTTAAAAACAACTCTCATGCCCAAAGGCAGAAGAGTCCAGCTTCCGGCCATCAGCTGATCAATAAACCCCCCTCTTACCAAAAGCTTATGATTGGCAGCTCTGGCATTTTTTGGCGTATCTTTTTTTGTTTTTGGGAAAAGTTGTGATTGCTTCATATTAAAAAAATCCGTGGAAGTTTCTAATATCCTTAATAGTAACAAAAACCATGATAATTACTAAGAAAACAAAAAAGATCGTGGTTACTTTTTCTTCAATCTTTTGGGGAATTGGTTTTTTCATAATACCCTCAATAGTTAAAAACATGAGTTTGCCGCCATCAAAAGCAGGAATTGGCAACAAGTTAATGATAGCAACGTTAATTGACAGCAATCCAACCATTTGCAAGAAGTAGCTGGTTCCCATTCTCATCCCCTGGGATAACAAGCCGATAATGCCGACAGGACCACTCAACTGAATTCCAGTTGGAACCTTTTTAAAAATATTGATAATGGCTCCAATATAAGCTGCGATTATCACTTTGGTCATATTTAGAGTTGCCTTGAATCCTTCAAAAACAGAAAGATAAACTGGCTGAGCCTTGATGCCGACCCTAGCCAAGCCAATTCCAAGCGAACCCTCGCCAACTGGCGGAGATATTCTTGGAATCGCCGTAGTATTAAAAATCCTGTCTCCTCTCTTAATAATTAAGATTATTTCCTTGCCCTGATTTGTAATAATAAAGTCCTGAATTTGGCCAACTTGGTCGCTGTTTAACTCAGCTGTTTCAGAAACTAAGCTGACAATCGTATCTCCAGCCCTAAGATCGGCTGAAGCAGCCGGACTATTAGCAGATATTGAAGTAATCAAAACTTTAGTGTCCGGAATATTCATCTCCGAATCCTCAATCATGGTTGGAGCGCCAATGGCGAAAACAATTGAGAAAAGGATTATGGCTACAATCCAGAAAGATAAAGCTCCATTAAAGATGATCAATATCCTTTGCCATAAGGGCTTGGCTAAAAAAGAGCTTGGGTCATGCCGATCTTTTTCAGAAATTCTAACAAAAGCCCCAAAAGGAAAGAAATTGATTGAATAAAGAGTATTACCGATCTTTTTGCCGAAAAGCCGAGGCGGATAACCAAAGCCGAATTCTTCAACTTCAACTCCGAACACTTTGGCAGTAAGAAAGTGCCCTAATTCGTGAATACTTATTAAAATCATTAAGCTGATGAAAGCTATTAAAACAGTTAAAAACATTAAAGTTATAGTTAGTTATTCCATTACTTGTTTTTTCTTTCTCTCCCCTAACGCATCTATTTTCTCATTATATTTTTTAACCAATTTGTCTAATTCATCCTTGCCTCTGAATTTATCGTCTTCCCTAATGATCCCCTCTCTTTCCCCTTTCTGGATTTCTTTCCAGATTTTTTCTCTAACTCTCCTGACGGCAATTCTTTGTTCTTCCATTTTTTCAGACAAGATTCTTAAAAAATTCTTTCTTGACTCTTCGGTTAAGGCCGGCAATGACACCTTGATTAAATTTTTCTCTGCCAGCATGCTTGACCCCAATGAAGAGTTTCCTAATGCTGCTAAAATTGGCTCGACATAGGAGGGATCCCAAGTCTGAATAATGATTTCTCTAGACCCTGAGGTAGAAACCACGGCTAACTGTTTAATGGCGAATTCTTGGTCAAAGCAGTTAACCTTGAGATCTAAAATTAAAGACGGATCAGCCCGACCAGTCCTCATTTTATTAATCTCGTCCTCAAAATAAACCACAATTTGGTCTAAGTCTGGAGTAACTCTTTTTAATATTTCTTGAAGTGTCATCTCGTTGAATTAGCTTATAACGGGCAGGGTTATATGCCGTAATTGTTATTAATATAGCTCTAAAATTGAATTTTCTAAGATTAGTCTTTTGTTGGCATTAGTTTTTAATAAAAGATAATTTGCTTTTTCTAAAGAAGTTATTAGATTTTTTAAATTCGGTAAAGTAATTTGTTCTTCCTGATCCATAATCTCCTCCTCAATAACACCAATTCTTTCTAAAAATATTATCCTTAGGACATTGAGCCAGGTCTCTAGCCCTGGAGTCTCTTCAGCCAGCCTTTCAATCTCTTTGAAGGAAAAAACCAGGTCTTTCTTAAGCATTCTTTTAAAGGCAAAGATTCTTTTCTCTTCCAGCTTTATCTGACTGGGTTCTAAAAGACTTAAGGCCTTAAGAGGTTTTCCCAAGCACAGATAAGCTATTCTTTTAGCTAATTTTAAGTCAGCGCCCTTTGAAAGTAAAAGATCAATAATTCTTTTATTTGGCAAACAATGAAACTTTATCTCTTGAACCCGGGACATAATCGTATCCAAGAGAAATTCCGGATAATCAGAAATAAGAATCAAAACCGCTTCCCCTTTGGGTTCTTCCAAGGTTTTTAAGAGCGCTGATTGGGCTGGCAAAGAAAAGTTATGAATTTGATTTACCACCGCTAACCGGTATTTTCCCAGGCCTGGCTTAAGATGGAGCCAATCAGCTAAACTTCTAATCGAACCAATCTCACTTTTACCGGTTTCTTCTTTAGCTTCCAGCCATAAAAAATCAGGGTGCAAGCCCTTTTTCATCTCCAAGCAAGACTGGCACTCATGACAAGGCTTGTTTTTAAAAAACTTTGATTGACAATTGAGCAATTTAACAAATTCTTTAGCCATTTCTTTTTTCCCTAGCTGAGACTTGCCGGAAAAAAGATAAGCGTGAGAAAGTTTTCCTAATAAAGCTGACTTTTGAAGCAATTGCCATTGTTTTTCATGGCCAAGAGAAGTTAACATAACAAAATTATCTTTTAGTCATTAAGCTTTTTTTGTAAGTTTCCAGGTTTTCAGCCACCACGCCAGTCCCCTTGGCAACGCAAAGCAAAGCCTCGTCAGCCACAAAACAAGGCACGCCAATAGATTTTTCAATTAACTGGTCAAAATTCCTTAAAAGAGCCCCTCCCCCGGTTAAGATAATACCACCGTCAATAACGTCAGCTGACAATTCGGGCGGTGTTTCCCTTAAAACCTGTTTAATGGTCTGAATGATTTCAATTAAAACGTCGTTAATGGCAACGCAAATTTCGTTCGAAGAAATCTTGACTGTCTTGGGCAACCCTAAGATTAAATCCCGGCCCCTAATCTGAATGACTTTCTCTTCTTTTTCCGGCAAAGCAGTGCTGATATTAATTTTTATTTCTTCAGCGGTCTGCTCGCCAATGGCAAGATTATGTTTTTCTTTAATGTAATTGGCAATCGCCTCGTCAATCTTGTCCCCGGCCATTCTGATTGATCCCCAATTAACAATGCCACCTAAAGAAATGACCGCCATTTCTGCAGTGCCTCCGCCAATATCAACCACCATGTGACCTGAAGAAGTATTGATGGGAATATTGGCGCCAATGGCAGCCAAAATCGGCTCCTTGGCAACATAAACGGCTTTGGCACCCGCATTCATGCCAGCTTCAATTACTGCTCTTCTTTCAGTTGAGGTAATACCAGCCGGAACACCGATAATTAATTCTGGCTTAAAAAAACGATTAAAGGGAGTGCTGGTCTTTTCAATAAAATACCTTAGCATTGCCTGGGTTACCCTAAAATCAGCAATCACCCCGTCTTTTAAGGGGCGATAAACCTTAAGGGTATCGGGGGTTTTGCCAAGCATGTCTTTGGCTTCCCGGCCAACAGCTAAAATTTTGTTTTCCAAAAGAGAAACTGCTACTACTGACGGCTCTTGCAAAACCACCCCTTTTGAGGGAATAAAAACAACCGAGTTGCAAGTACCTAGATCAATGCCAATTTTGCGAACAAAAAACATACTATTTATTTATGGGATATTTGTGAGCAAAAGGCATCGTTATTTTTGCGAACAAAAAACATACTATTTATTTATGGGATATTTGTGAGCAAAAGGCA
>CAYTHH010000001.1:118035-152377 GCA_964437545.1 uncultured Candidatus Saccharibacteria bacterium
TCGTTATTTTTGGGTCAGAAATATTTCTAATTAGTTTTAAAATCACAATGCTTGTAAATTATAATAAAGATTCCCATATTAAAAGAATATTATAATTTACTTTAACTAAAAAACTGGCTTGAGTCAAACTAGACATACTTATATTAAAACCTGGCAGAGAACCGTCCTCCGTTAGTTCGAGATACACAATCCGCTATATAACTTTGTTGTAATAATGATAATGGAGTGATACTATTAATAATATAAAATGTTTTCTTTTTATTTTTTAATTCTATTTTTAATATTTCTGGTTATTCTAAATTTAGTACTCCTTGGCGGTTTTTTGAGGCCCCTTGGTTTCCTACGAAAAAAAAGGACTTCGATAGAATAGCAAAATTGGCAGAACTGCGACCGGGCATGTTATTTTATGACTTAGGCAGTGGAAGTGGCAAAATATTATTTTATTTATCAAAAAAATATAATATAACGTGTGTCGGAATAGAACTTTCGCCGCTCCTGTATTTATATTCAAAATTTAAATCACTATTTTTTAAGAGAGTAAAAATTAAATATGGTAACTTTTTTCAATATGATTTGTCAAAAGCAGATGTGATTTATATTTTTCTATTACCGAAAAATTACGATAAACTAAGAAAGAAATTAAATTCAGAATTAAAAGAAGGAACAAAAATAATATTATCTTGCTGGCCCTTTGAGAATCGCAAGCCGAATACAATAGAGAAAAAAGAAAATGCAATTACTTATTATTTATATATTGTGCAAAAACAAAAGAACTGTCTATAAAAGACAGTTCTTTTGTTCACAAAGGGATTAACCCTCCTCGCCATGGGTTTCTTCCCAATAGGCCCTTCCATCTTCATAACCTGCATCATAACCGTCTTCGTATTCCTGTTATAGTTCGGTGTTCAAAAGAACATCAAGCAAAGAATGTATTAATGAAGATAGTTCTCCTGCAGCGCCATCGGCGTAGCCTTTGTCATATCCCTGTTGGTAGTAGCTGTCAGCCATCTTTTTTTCACCTCCTTTCAAGGTGGATTTTTAAAAGCCCAAAAATTTGAGTGTACTTTTATTCATACTATATCCTTTCCTTTATTTTTGTCAATAGTCTGTATTGAAATTTAATAAGAATAATTGGATCCATTAAAAAAGGGTTGAGTCAAACTTGGCAAAAACCTAAATTTAACCTAAAATAACATATTATGACTAAGAGGAAAAGAAAAGTTTTATTCTTTGCTTGTTTGATCAGCTTTCTGGTTATCGCCCCGGTTATTGTATTATACAGCCAGGGCTATCGCCTTGATCCTAGAAACCGGACCCTTACTAAGACCGGGGCTTTTTATATTAAAGCCTCTCCCAAGAACTGCGATGTTTTTATCGACGGTAAGCTAGTAAGTAAAACTGACTTTCTCTTTGGCACCGACTTAATCGAAAATCTCATCCCCGGCACTTATTTAATGGAAGTAGGAAAACCCGGCTACATTACTTGGCAAAAGAACCTTAAAGTCAAGATAATGATGACTACCGAAGCCAAAAACATTATCCTTTTTCCTCAAAACCTTGCCCTGCAAGCTAATACCAGTAACGTTAATAGGATCTTCCCGTCTCCGTCTAATAAAAAACTTGTTCTTGAAAAAAAGGATTCTCAGGGCTGGTACTTGACCTCTTTTGATTTCAAAAACAGCCTTGAAGAAGTTTTGATTTTAGAAAAAGATTTTGATAGCCAATATTCAGACAGTTATAAGGAAAAAGCAGGTTCAGTTCTGCGAGATCTGATCTGGTCAGTTGACTCGAAAAAAGCTATTGCTAAGATTTTAATCAACGAAACTGAAAAATTTTTCTTAGTTGAAATTGAAAATAAAGTCAGTCCCATTTCTCTTGATTCCCTGGGCAATTTTGAAAAAATATCTTTTCAGGCTAACGACAGTTCCAAATTCTTAATTTTAAAAAACAGTGTTTTGTATTCTGGAGACTTCGCCACTTTAAAAACCACTAAGTTAATTGATAAAGTAATCGACTTCACTGTTGCCGAGAATAAGCTTTACTACCTTGATGCCAGCGGCTTTGTAATCGAAATTAATGATCCAACAGGATTCTCTGGCCGAAAGTTTTCGGAAACTCCCTTAACCATTATGCCTGAAACTTTTTATGAACTAAAAGTTGATCGCCGCCATGTCTTTTTAAAACAAGAGGGGCAGCTTTTTTGGTTTAATCAGCAAGAAGATGCTTTTGTAGAAATTGCTAAAGACGCTACCGATCTGGCTGTTTCCCAAGACAATGGCAAGCTTGTTTATCTTAACAACACTGAAATCAGTATTTACTTCTTTAAAGAAAAGATTGAAGAGATTGAAGAGTGCGAGCCAGATCAAAACATGCTTTTGGCTAGATTCTCTGAAAAAATAGGCCAAGTCTTCTGGCTCAATAATGATTATTTGCTTTTTACTGTCGGTAATAAATTAAAGGTGGCGGAAATAGACAACCGCGATCAGGCCAATATTATTGATCTAGTTGAAATAAGTGATCCTCAAATATATTTTAATAGAGATAATAAAAAGGCCTTAGTATTAAGCCAAGGCAATCTATTGACTTCAGATCAGGTTTTGCCCTAAAGCAGAGTTGGCTGAACCGCAAGCTTCTTTTTAAATTCCTTCCAATTCATCTCCTGAGCGGTTGCCAGTTTGCAAATTTCTCTGAATTGGCAGAATTGGCATTCCTTGTCCCTAGGATAAGCGGTCAATCTCTTTGGAATAACATTGGCATCAATCTTAGTCCTTAATGATTCCAAATCTCTTAAAAGCTTGTTAGCTAGAATCCGATCATAAAGAACAATAAATTCTTTTAATTCCTGAGTATCTTTATTTACATAGAGCAGAATTCCTTTCTTGATTCCGAAGAAGTGCAGATAAAGCTGGAGCTGAAAAACATTGTCTGGTTTTGGCTGAGATAAGTTCTTGAATAAAAAGCTGTTTATGCTTTTAATATCTAAGACATAAAGCTCGTTTTCCCAGCTTAAAATCGCATCAGCCCGTCCTGAAATAATTTTCTGAGCTGGAATACTTATCTCTGAAGACCTAACAATTCCTAAGCTGAAAAGCGTGTTTAAGATAAGGCGGTGAATATAGTCGCCATGGTCAAACATTCTTAAGATTCTGGCCTCCATTTCTTTTTTAGGAGCATTCTTAAATTTAAAAAAAATTGACCGGGGACACTTGCCACCGTCAGTAATATAAAAGCGGGTTCTGGCTCTTTCTTTTGATCTTTCCCGGTCTAGATAGAACTTGTCAATTAATTCTTTAAGCATAAGAACATTTAAAAAATGGAGCAGTAATGTTTTCAAAGCAGCTTTCGGAGCCTCGCCAGTATGGTTCCCATTTTTAACGGGATGGCGAGGCGAGAACGCAGACCATAAAATCTCGCTGGGATTTTAATGGTTGGTGCTTTGAAACTTTACTGCTAAATAAAAGAAAATATAAAAGCGGGTTCTGGCTCTTTCTTTTGATCTTTCCCGGTCTAGATCATTAATTCTTTAAGCATTTAGCTTTAAGGAACGGGCAAATAGATTTTAAGAACAATTAAAAGACCGGCTAGAATGAAAACAGCAATAATGGCGCTAATGCCAAATTCGTTGTCGCCGCAATGACCGCCCATTTTACAAAACAAGAAACCTAAAAATAAGCAGACAAAGAAGCCGATGATGACAAAAATGGGACCAAACATAATTATTACTACGAAATACGAATTTTTACTAATATACTAATTTACGAAGTACGAATTTACAATTTCGGCTACGGATAAATTATTTGTATATTCGTACTGATTCATAATTGGTAGAAATTATCGTTTTTTCCACTGAGGTGCTCGCCTAGCTCTTTTTAGGCCAAACTTCTTCCTCTCTCTCATTCTCGGATCCCGGGTTAAATAGCCTAATTTTCTCAATTTTTTTAGGTTTTTAGGGTCAATTTTAACAAAAGCTCGACTGATTCCTAATCTAATCGCTTCGGCCTGAGCAACAATACCGCCCCCGGAAACCTTAACCTCAACAGCTAAACTAGTCTCCATCCTCATTTTAATTAAGCTGGATTCAGCCATACGCTGAAGTGAAGGATTGGTAAAATATTCTTTGAAGTCTTTTTTATTAACGACAAACTTAGCCTCGAGCCCCGGATAAAGTCTGACTCTGGCAACAGCTGTCTTTCTTCGCCCAACGCCTTCAAAGAATTTATTAACAGCAGCAGGCTTTTTAATAGTTGGCTTTTTCTTGGCCGCTGGTTTTTTTGCTTTTGTTTTTGGTTTTGCTTTTACGATCATTTTATCCCTTTAATTAAATATATCTGTGAATTCAGTAGAATTCTCATTTCTTAAACTTTAAGTTCTTAATCAAGCTGTCGCTTAGTTTATTGTGAGGCAACATGCCCTTAACTGCTCTTTGTAAAACTTTTTCAGGACTAATCTCAAATACCTTTTTTAAAGGCGTATGTTTTTCACCCTTAGGAAAGCCTGAATGGGAAAAATAAGTCCTGGCTTCTTTTTTCTTTCCGGTAAAAGCTACTTGATTAACATTCTCAACAACAACAATATCTAGTCCGCCTTTATATGGGACAAAATCAGCTCTTTGCTTGCCTCGCAAAAGAACAGCTATTTTAGAAGCCAATCTTCCCAAGGGAATGCCGCTAGCGTCAAGATTATGAATTCTTTTTTGCATCTGATTCTTTTACTAATTCTAATATAACCATTTGGCTGCTGTCAGAAAAACGCGGCCCAAGTTTAATAATTCTAGTATAGCCGCCTTTCCTATTCAAATACCTGGGTCCAAGTTCTTTAAAAAGCTTGGTAGCGGCTTTTTCAGAAACTGCGCTTCGTAAAATTCTTCTTGAACTGAGATCTTGTTTTTTAGCCCTGGTAATCAGTTTATCAATAAAAGGAGTTACTTCTTTGGCCTTAGCTTTAGTAGTCTTGACTCTTTCTTTAAGAACCACATTGCCAGCTAAAATCTTCAGCAAGGCATTACGCTGATCTTTTTTTCGTGACAATTGGCGGCCTTTTCCCTGTTTATTCATTTTACTCCTTTAAAAAATTTAATATGTCTGTAGATTCTTTCAGAATCTACATTTAAAAATTTACTTTTTCTTTTTCTTTTTCTTTACTGCTGATTTCTTTTTTGCTACAGTCTTCTTGGCTTTTTTGGGTTTGGCCACTTTCTTTTTCTTAGGTTTCTCTATATCTTCTAGAAGGCTTTGGTTTATCAATAAAAAATGGTCAAGCAAGATCTGAGAAGCCTGAGAGACTGCTGCTTGAGGAGAAATAGTCCCGTCAGTTTTAACTTCTAAAATCAATTTGTCAAAATCAGTTCTTTCTCCCACTCTCATATTTTCAACCTGATAGCCAACTTTTCTAACCGGAGTGTAAATGGCATCAATCAGGATTTCGCCTATCCCAAGTTTACCCCTTTTCCGATCTTCTCTAGCCACATAGCCAATGCCTTTTTCAACCTCAATTTCTATTTCCAGGTCAGCTTTTTTATCTGTTAAAGAAGCAATATGCTCATCTTTATTGGCCAATTCTAGTTGGGACGGCAATTGAAAGTCCTTTCCTTTTACTTCCTTTTCACCCTTAACCTTTAAAACTGCCTGCTGAGATTCATCCGCAAAAACCTTGAACCTTAACTTCTTTAAATTAAGCATGATCTGAATGACATCTTCAAAGACTCCGGGGATAGTTGAAAACTCATGGGACACTCCCTTGATTTTCATCTTAGTAACAGCAGCTCCGGGCAAAGAAGATAATAATACCCTTCTCAGGCTATTACCGACAGTAACTCCATATCCAGGATAAAGAGATTCTATTTCAAAAACAGCTTGATTTTTTGCTTCAGAAATAACCTTTGGCTTTGAAAATGAAACTTCCCGCAGCAAGCTGCGAGATATTTTCTCTCCCAAGGAAGATTTATTTTTACTTGATTGTTGCCCTTCATCCCCGCCCGTCTGGGCGGAGTATTTGGGTAACTTTGGAGATAAAGGAATCATTTTTTTATTTCCTACTAATTACGAATAAATTCGTACTTTGTAGATTAGTATATTAATAAAAATTAGTAATTCGTGTGGTTTACCTGGAATAAAATTCAAAGATTGAGGCAATTTCAGCTGGCAAAGTATCAATGCCGACTATCGGATCAGAAATTATCTTGGCCTCCAGAGTTTCTGGATTTACTTCCAACCACTCGGGCGCTTTCTGTTTTTTTAAAGAAGTTTTAAGATTCAAGAATATTTTTTTCTTTAGCTTCTCTTCCCTAACCTTAATAATGTCATTTATTTTAACCCGGTAAGAAGGAATATCAACATAATGGTCGTTAACCTTAAAATAGCCATGAGAAACCAATTGTTTAGCCAAGGCCCTTGAATTAACCAAGCCAATCCTAAAAATCACGTTATCCAGCCTTGATTCAAGACACTTAACTAAAAGAATGGTAGCGTCTTCAGCCCCTTCTTTCCTTTTTCTAGACTTTTCCAGAATCTCCTTAACATATCTTTTAAATTGTTTTTCTCCCAGGCCATACCAAAATTTCAACTTTTGTTTTTCTTTCAACTCTTTAGCATACTGGGATGGAGCCCTCTTTCTTCTTTTGCCCTTTAGGCCTGGCGCATAAGGCCTCTTAACCATAGCGCATTTCGCCGAAAAACAGCGCTCACCTCTTAAGAAGAGCTTTGCTCCTTGACGCCGACAAACCTTACATTTTGCGTCTAATGGCATTCTTTTAGAATAATTAAACCCTTCTTATTTTTTTAGGACGGCAACCATTATGCGGCACCGGAGTGACATCTTTGATTGACAAGAGCTCTAACCCCCGACCAGCCAGAGACCTTAGAGCCGATTCCCTACCCGACCCGATACCTTTAATGCTTACCCAAACCTTTATTACTCCGATTTTCTTGGCCCGATCAGCCAAAGCTTCAGCTACCTTGGAAGCGGCAAATGGAGTTGATTTCTTGGTACCTTTAAAGCCAACATTACCGGCTGAAACTCCGGTTAAAACATTACCGTTCAAATCAGTCAGAGTAATAATTGTATTGTTATAGCTTGAGCTAATGTAAATCCTGCCTTCGTCAATGCCAAGACTAGCTTTTTTAGCAACGCTGGCTTCTTGTTTTTTAGTATCTGCCAGGCCGGAGGCCAAGCTTGGTTCTATCTTAGCAATGATTCTTTTTTTACCCATGTTTTTGTTTTACCTCGTCCTAGCGAGGCTAAAATTTTTTTATGTTGCCTGGGCAGCCGGCTTTCTTCCTGAACCGACAGTCTTTCTGACATTTCCCCTAACTGTCCTGGTATTGGTTTTAGTCCGCTGACCCCTAACTGGAAGCTTTTTGGCATGTCTAATACCTCGCCAAGCGCCAATATCTTTTAATCTTTTAATATTAAGCATGATTTGACGCCTCAAATCTCCTTCGGTCTTGTGCTTTTTCTCAATTATTTCTTTAAGGCGGCTGACTTCCTCAGCAGTCAGGTCGCCAGCATTCTTATTAAAAGGAATGTTAGTCAGTTTTAAAATTTTGTGACTCAAAGACCGACCAATACCATAAATGTAGGTTAAAGAAACATCGATATGTTTTTTTTCTGGAATGTTGATTCCGACAATACGTGGCATAAATTATCCTAGCAATTACGAATCAATACGAATATACCAATAGATTTTTTAGGTAAATTCGTGTAAATTCATGTTTTGTAGATTAGTATATTCGTAAAAAATTAGTAATTCGTAAAAGTTATCCTTGTCTCATTTTATGTTTTGGATTGGTGCAAATTAAATAGACACGCCCTTTTCTGCGGACAATCTTACAATGATTGCATATTTTCTTTACCGACGGTCTAATTTTCATTTATTCTTTAATTAAGATATGTCTGTAATATTTTACTAGCAAGTTTATAATAACGGGCAAAATGCCCGATATATCTAATCCTATTCGCTATAACAAACCCCCGTTGCCAAGATCCGGGGTCAATTCCAGGCATTTAAATTAAGTTTGAGGCGAAGGTCTAAAAGTTGACTCACGATAAACAATTCTACCTCTTTTATCGTCATAGGGACTCATCTCGACTTGAACCTGATCACCGGCTAAAATCTTAATGCGATGAATTCTTAATTTACCGGAAATATAAGCAATAATCTCCGAGTCATCTTCAAGTTTTACTCTAAAGGTAGCGCTTGGTAAAGCTTCTAAAACAATGCCCTTCTTTCGTATTCCTTTGTTTTGATTCATTAATAATTACGATTAACTCCTCTGGGGAATGCTTTGCTGTCTAATCAGCGATATGATATATCTGTTATAATATAACAAAAAACTTGATTTTGGTCAACTCCTTAATCAAAGTCTATTTTAATCTCAATCTTTCTGTCATCTTGAGGCATTTTTTTGACTAAAGAAGGAAAGATTTTTATCCTTACTTGCGAAACCTGAGACAGCTCTTGGAAGCTTTTCTCAACCTCTTGAATTGACCTGCCTTTGAGTTGGGCTTTGATAAAGCTTATTTCCAAGTCCTGATAAACCTTGCCTGAAATCTGCAAAGACAGCTTGGCAGTAGCTAAAACCTCGTTAATCTCTTCAACTAAAGCATTTGTCTTAATGCTGTCAGATAAGAATTTTTGATCTTCGGGCAATTCAGCAATAAAATATGCCAGGCTTATTTCTTTTAAGTCTTCTTCGGCCAAAAGAATCGCTTGACCCCTGGCCTTAACTTGATAAGTGAAAGTCTCAGCGGCCTGACCAGCCTTAATATCAGTGCCGTCATCAATAATGACTGGATTCGCTTCTTGAACCAAAACCAATTCGGGTAAAGCCCTGTCTTTAAAAACATTATCGATCTTTTTCTTAGCTTCAGCTATTAAGGATTTTTTAGCTTCTTCTAAATCAGTTTCAGAAACAGATAGGCTTTCTCCCTTAAATCCTCCTGTCATGGGATCTGAAGACTTGGCATAAAAGGCAGTATATCTTGGAGTGCCGGCAAATCCAGGAATGGAAAAGGTCGAGTTGCCAATATTATAATCAGGACCGGCAATATCGGCTCTGACCAAAACATCAATTGTTCCCGGAACTAATCTGCCATTTTCCATAGTTTGTCCTGGGACAACCGTTGCTTCCACCATCCTGAATAGTTTTCCCTCATCAGAAACAAACCTGGTAGTAGCCACTAATGGCTGACTGGCAGTAGAATAATTATTATAAATACGAATTATGCCTTCGGCCTTAACTTCTTTTACAGCTCTACCGGTAGCCTCAAACTCTTCTGAAAAAACTTGCTCTTCTGTAATAATTCTTCCAGGTAAAAGATGATTTAAAGCATCGACGGTTTTTATCTCTTTGTTAATCTCAACTTTCTGGTCTACGTTTAAATCATTGGTTTTGAGGCAAATCTCAATTTTCACTATCGGCAAGAAAAAGTAAGCGCTAACTACCCCAGCAAGTAAGATAATTACCAAAGCCCCGATAATAATGGCTTTCTTTTTTGGCAACCTTATTGGCTTTGGCTGAGGCGGCTTGATATCCTCCTCTTCTTCTTCTGGTTCTAATTCATTAACAACAGACTCTGACTCAACCACAGGCTTTGTTTCCATTTCTTCTGCCACTGGCTCTGAACGGCTTAGCGGAGGAATAATATCAAATATTTTCTTGTCCACGTCTTTATTTTAACAGTTTTTAAGGATTATGTCTTTATTCTAATACTTTTTTATGAATTCTCCAATGCCCCTCGGATCCTTCTGATCCCTTTGGCAACTGCTTCTTCTTTAATAATTTTAAATATTCCTAATTCAGAAGTATTACTGACATGAGGGCCGCCGCAAACTTCTTTACTAAAATCGCCGATCTTGTAAACTTTAACTTTATCTGCATATTTATCTCTAAAGAAAGCAACGGCGCCACTTGCCAAGGCCGCATCTTTATCCATTATTTCAAACGAAACTTCGAGATTTTGTTTTATCTTTGCATTAATCAAATCTTCAACTTCTTTTAATTGATCTGGTGTCAATTTCTGATCATGGGAAAAATCAAATCTTAATCTCTCGGCAGTAATATTACTACCCTCTTGTCTTACTTGAGAATTTAAAACTTGTCTTAAAGCCGCATGTAAAAGATGGGTAGCGGTATGAAGCTTAACCACTTCATGGCTTTGATCTGCCAAACCACCTTTAAACATGCCTGCGGCTGCCTGACGGGAAATGTCCTGATGTTTTTTCTGCTCTTGCTCAAACTCCTCAAGATTAAACTCCTGTCCCCTTTCTTTAACAATTTCTAAAATCATTTCCAAAGGAAAACCAAAGCTTTCGTAAATGTAAAATGCAGTTTTACCGTCAAGTTTTTCAACTTTGTCAATCTCTTTAAAACCGTTTCTTAAAGCTTTGTCAAAACGGTCAGCTTCTTGCTGGAAAGCAATTAAGATTTCCGCTTCCTTGTCTTTAAGGTCCGGAAAAATATCATCATAGGTTTTACAAACCATTCCAACTAAAGATTTTAGATAATAACTTTCTATTAAGTTAAGTCTTCTGGCAAAAAGCATAGCTCTTCTCAATAGTCTTCTTAAAATATATCCCTGGGTTTTGTTTGAAGGCTGAATCCCCTCTCTGGCGATCATGACCGCCGCCCTGAAATGATCAGCCATAATTCTCATCGCCCGAGAAGTATTTTTATCGCTTAAATAATCTTTTTTAGATAAAGATTGGATTATTTCAATCAAGGGCCAAAGCAGGTCAATCTGGAAAATATCAGGATTATTATTAACAGCCGCCACTAATCTTTCTAAGCCGCCGCCGAAGTCAACATTCTTTTGCAGCAATTCTTTGAAGGAGCCGTCAACTTGTTTTTGATACTGGATAAAAACTGAGTTGCCTATTTCCAGAAACCTGCCGCAATCGCAGTTAGGATGACAGCTAGAACCATATTTCAAATCATGAGCAACCTGCTTGAATTCATAAAAGATTTCAGAATCCAGACCGCCGATGTCTCCTACGGGCATTGACTCAGGCGGACCAGATATTGACCACCAATTCTTTTCAACTCCATAAGAAAAAATTCTTTCTGAAGGAATCCCTAAATTTTTCCAAATAGTCAGAGATTCTTCATCTTGAGAAATACCAGTTGCCTTATCTCCTTTAAAAACTGAAACCCAAAGCTTGTCTTTTGAAAGACCCAGTTCCTGTGTCAAAAACTCATAAATCCAAGGCAATTGTTCTGCTTTAAAATAGTCTCCCAAAGACCAATTTCCTAACATTTCAAAAAAGGTAGTGTGACGGTTATCACCAACTTCTTCAATATCCTGTAATCTTAAAGACGGCTGGGAATTAACAAGTTTTTTGAATCCGGAAGAGTGTGGTTTACCTGAAAAATAAGGTATCAAAGGCTGCATACCACAAGAAGTAAATAATGTGGTCGGGTCTTCAGTCAACACCAAGGGCGCTGGAGTAATTACCTTATGTCCTCTCTTCTTAAAAAATTCAAAATATTTCTGTCGTACTTCTCTGGAAGTCATACCAGGTAGTAGAAACTCGACTATTAGGAGAGCGAAGCTCTCTAGTCGATTTGCAAAATTACTTATCTTTTAATTATTTACTTTGCCAGATAAATTCAGATATTACAGTAAAGCTTGTCGAGTTTCTACTATCCGAATAACGGATAATAGAATACCTGGCATATTCCATAATAACAAAAAAACAGCTGTTTAAAAAGTTGTTTTAAAAAATAAAATCAGCTACCGATGTTTTGGTAGCTGATTTGTTTGAAAGAACTATTTAGGAGAGGAACGGCTCTCCTTTTTTTATCCTTCTTTATAGTCTTCGGCTTTAACAGCCCAAAGACTATTTTCTCGGGCTAAATATTCTCTAGCCCGAGGTTTAACGTTAAAACCAAAGGTTTCTGCCAGGACGTGAGCTTTCCAAAAGCTCTTTTTCGTCTTGGCAACGCGAGCCCTTTGGGCTCGTAGCCCACGAATGCTGGCTCGAGCAATTTTAGCTGAATCTGGAGTCCCAAGCTCTTGCTCTTCGCAAGAGCATTGGAGCAAAAATTTCTCAGCTAAGTCGCTAAGAACCAGGTCTATAATCGCCTGGATTTGTTCTACCTCCCTTTCGTCTCTGACCTTTGGGTTGAGCCCAAAGGTCTTTTTAAAACTTAATTTTTTAAACATTATTATCTCCTTCCCAGCTTCTTTGGCTGGGACTAATATTTTACCAACGTTCTTTGCGTTGGGCGTTTGACACGCTTCCTTCCGTCCACAGAGGAAGCTACTCAAACAGCAATTTGACTAAAACTCAGTTTCAAGCAAATTGCTGTTGACTAACTTCTACTCTTGTCTTTATTCATTTTCAAAGAACATTTCTTTTTCTCTTTCTTCTTATCTAAACTATAGCACAGATTATTATGTTTGTCAATAGTAAAACAACCTTTGTATCCATATCTGCTAATTAATAATTCCCCCTCCTAAGAGTTCTTTGTTTTTGTAGAAAACAATTGTTTGACCCGGAGTAATCGCCCTTTCGGGCTTTTTAAATTTAAAGAGGACTTGATTAGGTTTTTTGGTTTTGCAAAGTATTCCTGCTGCTTCCTTTTGCCTGGAACGGATCTTGGCCTTAACTTTAAGAGGAAAAAACAATTTCTTACCTGAAATGAAATTAAGGTTTCCTGCCAATAATTCTTTAGAAAACAAATCTTTTTGTTTTTTTGTCAGAATCAGAATATTCTTTTTTGCATCTTTTTTCAAAACATAGTAAGGGCCTGAACTTCTTTCTTTTGGAAAAAGACTTGGAATAATCCCCTGTCTCTGGCCTATGGTATAAAGGCCTAATCCCTGATGTTTGCCAATTACCCTTCCCTGAACATTAATAATCTTACCCGGCTTCATTTTTAAATTAAGCTTTAAAAAAGAATTAGCGTTATCAGCTAAAAAACAAAGGTTTTGGCTTTCTTTGGTTCTTGCCGTGATTAGTTTATGTTTTCTTGCCAAACTTCTGACTTCTGCCTTGGTATAGTCTCCTATTGGAAAAAGGGTTTTTGCCAGCTGGTTCTGGTTTAATTTCCAGAGAAAGTAAGACTGATCCTTTTCCTTGTCTTTAGCTTTTAGCAATCTGAATAATCCTTTGTTAAAATCTTTTTTAGCATAATGCCCGGTAGCAATAAAGTCAGCCCCCATGCTAACGGCTTTTTCCAAAAACAACCCGAGTTTCACTTTTTTATTGCAAACAACACAAGGATTGGGAGTTAATCCTTGTTTGGCTTGTTTTAAGAAATAACCAACGACTTCTTTTTTAAACTCTTTTTGAAAATCAAAAATATAGAAAGGAATTTTAAGGCTTCTGGCAACAATCCTGGCCCTTTTTTCAGATTCCAAGGTATAACAGATATTTTGTCTGGAAAACCCGGCATCTTGCCAAAACTTCATAAAAACCCCAATTACCTCATAACCTGCTTTTTTTAGCAGCCAAGCAGCTACTGACGAGTCTACGCCTCCTGATAAAGCTACAAACACCTTAGCCATATTATGAAAAATGGTCAGCCACGCATGAAGCTGCAAAAGCCTCGGGCTTTATCTTTAATTCAAAGCCGTTGCTGCGAATAATCCCGGCCACCTCTTTAACCATTTCCTTGGTCTGGCCGCTTTCACCAACATCAGCGTGAATATAGCGAAATTGATAATTCGGAATAGTTTTTAATCCAATAATCCTTTCTTCTAAGGCCTCTCTTAAGTTAAGAGCCAATTCGCAGGACAAATAAACTTCTTCAAGAATCCTGGTTTTCCAATGATAAAACTTCTTATTCTGATAACTTATTTTTTTGAGAAAAAACCTGCCTCCAAAGCCTGTTTTCAACACCACCACCACTAAAGGAAATTCTGGAAAGTCAGATGAAGCAGAATCACAACCGACAATAACGTCATAAAACACCTCAGGACCTTGCTGAATGTATTCTAAAAGCTCGTCAATCATCTCATTAAATGAAAGATGGCCTTTACTGGGGTTATAGAAATCTTTTTCTGAAGATGAATCCATGATCTTTTCCAATAGTGAGCAGGATGCTCAATATATCATACTCGCTATACCAATGATCAAATCTTTAATGCTTCTTTTATTTTCGCGGGATTTAATGAGGCCTGGCCAATAACAACTCCGTTAATCTCTTTTTGATTCAAATACTGCTTCAGATTAACCTCGTTAACGCTGCCTCCATAAATAATACAAGGGGCTGATAAAGCATATTTCTTTTTTAAAAAGTCTTTGATTAGAACTAATTTTTCCTTAATTCTGGTCATGGATAATAACTTGCCACCTTGAGTGCTAATTGAAAAAGCCGGTTCATAAACAAACAAGATCTTTTTCAAATTTTTTTTATCAATGCTCTTGAGAACCAAATCAAGGCCAGCTGTTATTTCTTTATCTGAATCTTTTTTTGTTTCTCCAAAGAATAATAAGGGCTTAAGGTTAGCCATCAAAGCAGCTTTTAATTTCTCAGCAATTATTTTATCAGTCTCGTTAAAAAACCTTCTTCGCTCTGAATGACCCACTAATACATAACCACAACCAACACCTTTTAGCATTAAGGGTGAAATTTCTCCAGTGTATGGCCCCACCCCTGATACCCAAAAACAGTTTTGCCCGCAAGTCTCAATTTTAAAATCTTTCTTAATCTTTTCTAAAAAAACAAATGGAGCGCAAACAACAACTTGATGCTTGCTTAAAAAAGCGCTTTGTTTTAATGGCGACATTAAGTTTAAAACCCCTTTCCAGTTTAAAGGATAACATTTCCAGTTTAAAAAAATGTATTTTTTCATATTTTTATTAATAAACGTAGTTTTCAAGCTCCGCTTATAAAATTAATTAATCCCAAAGAAAGTAAAGAAACAATAATCCCGGATATTAAGGTTCCAAAGAAAACCAGCCAGATTCCTTTTTTAGCCGGCACTTCCAGAATTAAACTGGCGATAGCTCCTGTCCAACCACCTACTAATGGAATAGGCAGAGCAGTTAAAATCAGTACAGTTAAATCACAGCCCATTTTCCCTAAGAGCAGATTTGCTTTTTTACCAATTTTGAAAAATAGCCAATCAAAAAACTTTTTAAAGAATAAACATTCCCTGGAAAGAAAATTAGCAATCGGCCTACCCAGAAAAATAATTCCCCATAAAGGCACTAAATTCCCGGCTACTGATAAACCATATGCTTTCCATAATGGCAAATTATATGCTTTCAAAGCCACAGGGATAGCACCCCTAAGCTCAATGATCGGCGACATGGCAATTAAAAAAGTCTTTAATTCGGGGATCATAACTGATGATTATATGAATTTAAGAATTATAGGTTATACTTGTCAGTAATTAAGTTCCACCTAATTTGTAAAACCTCAAAAAAAGTCTTAATAATTTCAGACAATCTGAAGTTTGATCTGAAATCATTCTTCCAAATAACCGGAATCTCTTTGATTTGATAACCAAGCTTTTTAGCCAAGGCCAGAGATTCAACATCAAAACCCCAGCGATTAATCGTAGTTTTACTGAAAATATTCTGGGCTGAGTCAGCGGTAAAACACTTAAAACCGCACTGACTGTCCCAAATGCCGTTAAGTCCGCCAACGGTTTGAATAACAAGATTTCCAGTTTTACCAACGAGTTTTCTTAACCATGGCTGGCTTGGACTAACCACAGCCCCCTTAATAGCTCTGGATCCAATCACTACTTCATAACCTTGTTTCAAAATAGGCCAGACTTTTTCTACTTGATCAATAGAAACAGAATTATCGGCGTCAGTAAAAAGACGATATTGGCCCAAGGCTTCAAGCATACCCTGTTTAACAACAAACCCTTTGCCATGGTTTTTTGGGTTATTAAGCAATTTTAAATTAGCTATTTTAAATTTAGCTTTTTCTACCAATTGAGCAGTATTATCCCGAGAGCCGTCATTAACAACCATAATCTCGTAAGAATAAGATTGTGTCTTTAAATAAGCGTCAATTTCTTCTAGGGTTTTATTCAGTCGACTTTCTTCGTTGTAGGCAGGAATAATAACTGATAAATAAACTTTGTTCATTGCCCTATTTTAGCATAACCAAGCCTATCTTGTCAGAATCTTGGGTTCTTTGGAAGTAATAGCTATCATATCTTCAAAATGACAAGCTAAAGAATTATCAGTAGTTTTATAGGCAAAACCGTCCTTAGCTTTTTCCAGCTGCCAACTCCCAACTGTTACCATTGGCTCAATGCAGATAACCATGCCTGGCTTGATTTCCGGGCCCGTGCCTCTTTTGCCAAAATTAAGAACCTGAGGCTCCTCGTGAATTTCTTTGCCAATACCATGGCCGCAAAGCTCTCTGACAACGTTAAAGCCATTAGATTCAGCTATATCCTGAGTAATCCATTCAATGTCGCCAATATGGTTCCCTGGCTTGGCATATTTAATAGCTGCATCTAAAGCTTGCTTAGTAACCTTAATAAGCTTTTTTTGAAGTTTGTTGGGTCTGCCCACTACCGCTGTCCTAGCCATATCAGCCTGATAACCCTGATAACAAAGCCCTAAGTCAAAAGAAATCATATCCCCTATCTTTAAAACCCGATCTGATGGCAAGCCATGAACAACTTCTTCATTAATAGAAACGCAAAGAGAATTGGGAAAACCGTCATAACCTTTAAAAGACGGCGTACTGCCCGATTCTAAAATGAGACGCTCGGCAAGCTCGTCTAATTCTATGGTTTTAATGCCTGGCTTGATCTGCTCGGCGATCTTTTTCATGATCTGAGCCAAGATTTGGCCGGCTTCAGCCATAATTTGGATTTCTTTCCGCGTTTTAATGTTAATCATTTGTCTTATTAATATCTTTTATCAATATTTTTTATTTCATTGTTTTTTATTCATTTAAGACAAATCGCCATACCCACTTTTTCACGATCGTAATAATTTGGGTATGATAACAAATTAAATAGCTTCAACCTCTTCTATTAAAAATACCCGTACTGATTTTTCCAGAAAAAGTCCTTGGGATAATTTTTGCACTTTTTCCAGAACATCATAGGGAGATATCCAAATACTCTTTTGAAACATTTGAAAGCCCAGGCTCCGCAAAAGTGAACGAAGCCGATCTCTAATTTTTCTTCTTTTCTCAGGAATATCAAATACTACCATCACCCATTTACCATCCGATCTTTTCTTCTTTTCCGTTAATTTCATTCTGATTCGTAAAATTTTCTCTGCCCCTCGAGGAGTTATCAATACCCCCTTTTTTCCTTTAATTTCTTTGACAGTAACGAAACCTGCTTTCTTTAAACGATAAATTAGTTTGGAAAGATTTCTCTTTAATTTTTTTTTCTCGAATCTGCGTCGAACCTGAATCATTTCAGGCCACAATCCTTCTTTCATACTGCGGGGAACTCCAAAAATAATGTCGCCAAAAGCCTCATCAATGCTAACACAAAGATCAAAAATATCACAAAGTAATTCTTCCGAAAAAGATATTTTCATTATATACCCATTCTATCACGATCGTAATAATTTGGGTATGGTATGAAATTATAGAATACTACTTTGCTTTTTTACCTAATGCTTTTAAGATATTTTTAAAAACTATAGCTGGAGCCGGAGAACCGTTGATTTTTTTCACTAGAATGCCTTGCTCTTTAAAGTAACTAACCATGGGCAAGGTGGTATTTTTATAGACTCGCAAGCGCTCCTTGATGATTTGAGGATCGTCCAAACCTTTTCTCTTGAGTAACTTAGAGCCATCTAAAGGACAATTCTTCAGATTAGCTGTTTCTTTAGAAAATAGTATGGGATGGCGCATTAATTCGCATATCTTGCGATGAGAATTCCTGAAAATGCTTTCTTGAGCTGAAACTTCAAGTAAAATAACCTTAATATTTTTAACGCCGTAAAGTTTTTTCAGAAACGGCATTAAATCTTTTGCCTGGTCAACTGAACGAGGACTGCCAGCTAAAAGCAAACTTTCCCCTTTCTTAAAATATTCAGAAATCTTTTCGCTCATTAAAAAATTGACAAAAGGATCGCTATTCAAAAGACCAGTCTGCCATCTTTTTTTCTCATCAGCCAGAAAATACTTTTTGCCCTTAACAGCAATAAAATCATTCTTGCTGGCACTCATCATTTTGGCTTCAAGAACCTTGCTCGTCTCGAGATAATACAAGCTAAACTGATCAGCTAAAAGTTCGGCCTGAGTTCCTTTGCCAGAACCCGGAGCACCCATTATTATTACTACTTTTTTCTGGTTCTTTGATTGAACTTTTCTCATAGATTTTATATTACCTAAAAATAGAATGCTTAATTAAAGGCTGATTTATACGGATACTGCTGATTTATGCCGATCTGTATTAATCAGTTAAATCAGCATTAATCGATGTCTAGAAAGTATCGTATTCTCTCATTTCCAGTTGGGCATTGATGGCATTCAGAGTTTCCAAGACCACGCTAACAACAATTAAAAGCGAAGTGCCGCCAACCAAAAATTGAAAAGATTGCACCCCGGTTAACCCTTGGACAATTGAAGGCATAACCGCGATCAACCCCAAGGACAAAGCGCCAACCACCAGAATCTTGTTTAAAACAGAAGATAGAAATTCAGCCGTCGAACTCCCTGGCCTGATGCCGGGAATAAAGCCGCCCATTTTCTGCAAGTTTTCAGCAATTGATTTGGGATCAAAAGTAACCATGGTATAGAAAAAGGTAAAAACGAAAACAAGTAAAAAGTAGAGGACGCCATGGATCCAAGGATCTTGGAAAAAGCTGGAAACCCCGACAAAGAACTTGCCAACGTTGCCAGGAGAGCCAACAAAAAAGTTGGCAATCATAGTTGGAAACAAAAGAAAAGAAATCGCAAAGATAATCGGAATCACTCCGGCCGGATTAACATTAATCGGCAAGTAGGTTGAAACTCCGCCATATAGCTTATTGCCCCTGACTCTTTTGGCATAAGAAACCGGAATATTTCTCCGAGCTTCAGTAATCAAAACTACACCGGCAATAATGGCAATTGAAGAAATAAAGAAAAGAATGTAAGAAAGTAGCTTAGTAGGATCATAAACTAAAGCCATTTGCCTGATACTGTTTGGAAAATCAGCAATAATACCGGCGAAAATCAGCAAAGAAATACCGTTGCCCATTTTCTTTTCAGAAATCAATTCCCCAAGCCAAACCAGCAGCATACTGGCAGCAGCCATTGTTAAAAGAGAAGAAAACATTAATAAAGGCGATAACTCACCGATAATTTGCTGTCTTTTGAAAACGATCAACATTGAATAGCCCTGTAAAAAAGCTAAAGGCACGGTTAAAATCCGGCCATACTGGTTAAACTTCTGTCTTCCCTTCTCCCCTTCTTCTTTATAAAGTTTTTCCAGAGCTGGAAAAATCATTGTCAGCAACTGTAAGATAATGGTGCCGGTAATATAAGGACCAACGCCAAGCATAACAATCGAGAGGTTGTCTAAAGCACCTCCTGAAAAAATATTCAATAGTCCAAAAAACTGATTACCTTCGAGAAACTGCCTTAGTTTATCAGTTTCAATTCCGGGAATTGGAATATTGGCCATAATTCTGAAAATGATAAAAACCCCTAAGATAAATAGAATCTTGTTCCTTAATTCTGATACTTTGAAAATTTGTAAAAACTTTTTATACCACATTTTTTAGATAGTTTAAATACATTAGCTAAGGCAGCACTGTTATTTAATTGTTGATTTGGATTTTTTAATCTTAGCCAAAGCTGATGTTGTATAAGTGCAGCCTTCAAAAATCAAAGTCTTGGTTAAATGGCCATTTCCTAGAATTTTTAATCCGAAAGTCTTTTTTCTGGGCAAAGAAATCAGCTTCTTTTCAGCTAAAGTCTGGCGATTAACTGTTTCGCCCTTGTTATAGGCTTTTTCAATCTGACCCAAATTCAACTCAAGTCTTATTCTTGGCATAGTTGACGAAACATGGCCTTTAAGCTTAGGATATCTTTTCATAATATCCCTGATAACTGGCTTTAAGTGTTTACCAGCTCTGGTTTTTTGACCCTTAACACCCCGGCCACAATAAGTGCCCTTTTTACCGCCCCTGCCCTTCCTTTTGGCAATATCTCTCTTATGAGTTTGTTTGACTTGGTATAGCTGCATTTTTGATAGCTTTAAGTTTCAATTTTTTCAAAGCTGCCATAGTGGCTCGAGCATTATTAAGCTTGTTGCTAGTCCGCCCTATTTGTTTTGATGAAATATTTTTAATACCAGCTAAAAGACAAATTGTTCTGATTGTGCCTCCAGCCACTAATCCCCTGCCCTGGCGCTGGGGTTTTAACATAATTCTGGCTGGACCGTATTTAGCATAAATCTCGTGGGGAATAGTGTCATTGATAATCGGCACTTCAATTAGATTTTTTTTAGCTAACTTGGTGGCTTTTTGAACTGATTGTTGAACATCTAATCCCTTAGAAACGCCGACTCCAACTTTGCCCTTTTTATTACCAACCACCACCACTGACCTAAATCTCATATGCTTGCCGCCAGCCGTCACTCTGGTTACCCTGGCTAAATCTAAAAGTTTGGAATCATATTCGGACACCGGTTTAACAAAAGCCCTCCTGCGTCCGCCTCTCTGTTGTCCGCCAAAATTTCTTGTAAAAGCCATATTGATTGGATAAATTTAAAAACGAGTTAGTTTTAATAAGTTAAAAATGAAGACCAGCTTTTCTGGCAGCTTCAGCTAAAGCCTTAACTCGGCCATGATATTTAAAACCAGAACGGTCGAAAACAACCTTTGTAATCTTTTTTTTGCCAGCTTTATCGGCAATTAACTTGCCGACCTCACTAGCTGCTTTAGTTTTAGTCGCCCGCACTGACCGGGTTTTTTTTAATTCAAGACTAGAAGCAGATCCCAGAATTTTACCATTAATGTCATCTACCAATTGAGCATATGTATGTTGGCTGGATTTGAAAACAGAAAGTCGGGGCATAGCTAACGTTCCCTTGATTTTAGCTCGGATCCTGGCGTGACGCCGTTGACGTCTTTGTATTTTTTGTTTGTTTTCTTTGGGATTCATTTCAAATTATATGTCTGTAAATTCTTGCTAGAATTTATATTTTTTTCTTTTTTAGGCAACGGTACCTGCCTTCTTGCCAGGCTTTTTCTTAATCACCTCGCCCTGATATCTTACTCCTTTGCCTTTATAGGCATCAGGAACTCTTAATTTCTTAATTGTTGAAGCGGTCTGGCCAACTAATTCTTTATCAATACCGGTGACTTTAATAACATTTTTTAAAACCGAAATATCAATTCCAGGCACTTTTGTTATCTTCAGGTCATGGCTATAGCCAAGAAATAGAACCAAGTCTCCATTAGCTTCAACATTAGCCTTGTATCCTAGCCCCTCAAACTCAAGGGACTTTTCATAACCCTGAACTACTCCCTGGATCATATTAAAAATCCGGCTCCTGGTCAAACCCCAAAAAGACTTGATCTTTTTCTTCTGACCCGAAGTTAGTTTCCGACCTTCTTTTTGTTTTTCTAAAGAAACAAAAATCTGATTGTCTTTGATTTCAATCTTAACCTCTTTGGGAAAAGTAAAACTAAGCTCACCCTTAGGACCGGTGACAGTAACTTTTCCGTCTTTAAATTCAGTTTTAACCTCTGCAGGAATTAAAATTGGTTGTTTTCCAATACGTGACATAGTTTTAAATTACCAGATTTCACAAATTACTTCACCGCCTAAATTATTCTTTTTGGCCAAAAACCCCGGCATGACTCCTTTTGAAGTAGAAACAATCACAATTCCTCGGCCGCCCTTGGTTGATTTTATCTTAGCGGTTGGAAAATAAGTCCTCTGGCTGGGCTTGGAAACTTTCTTGAAGCTGGAAATCATTGGCAAACCATCTTGATACTTTAAATTAACGTCCAGAACTTTTTTAACGCCTCGACCTCTTTTTTCAACCTTGGAAATATAATCAAACTTTTTCAAAACTTTTAAGATTTCGTGCTTAAAATTAGAATAGCTGAAAGAAACCGTTTCCTTTGAAACCGCTTGAGCATTTTTTATTTCGTTGAGCATTTGAGCTACCGGGTCCATATATTTAGATTATATTATCATTACCAACTGCTTTTTGTAACTCCAGGAATTTCTCCGCGACAAGCGGCTTCCCTAAAACAAATCCGGCAAAGACCAAAATCTCCCATATAGCCTCTGGCTCGGCCGCACCTAAAACAACGCCTGACAATCCTGGTTGAGAATTTTGGTTTTTTATTTGATTTTGCGATTTGTCCTTCAGTAGCCATGTCTTTTTAAATCTTTAAATATAAGTGTTATGTCTTTTTAAATCTTTAAATATAAGTGTTATGTCTTTTAAAAAATTATTATTAGGATTATGTTATTTAGACTTAATGGGAAATCCTAGTAATTTTAATAATTTAATCCCCTCTTCTTTGTTTCGGGCTGTAGTTGAAATAACTATTTCCAAACCAAAGATCCTTTTAACGCTTTCGGGAGATACTTCGGGAAAAATAGTCTGTTCCTTGACGCCGATAGTTAGGTTTCCAGTCTTATCAATGCTGCTTTCTTTAAGCCCTTGAAAGTCTTTGGACCTTGGCAGAGCTATCCAAACCAGCTTATCAATAAAATCGTGCATTTTCTTCTTCCTTAGGGTAACTTTAGCGCCAATAGCAATCCCCTTTCTTAATTTAAAGGAAGCAATGGATTTCTTAGAATAGGTTAGAACTGCTTTCTGTCCGCAAATCATAGTCAAATCTTCTAAAACTATTTGAGAAATCTTTTTCACTTCGTCGCCAGAAGTCCCGGCTACTTGCTTTCCAAAACCAGTATTAACTACTACCTTGCTGATCATTGGTACCGCCATATCATTCTTATAGCCAAAAGCTGCTTTCATTCCGGGAATTACTTCTTTTTTATATCTTTCATTAAAACGCAACATGTTTTTTACCTACTAATTACGAATAGGTCGAATATACCAATAGATTTTTTATACAGATTCGTATATTCGTATAAATTAGTAATTCGTAGAATCATATTTCTTGATGACATTTTTTACAAAACCTAAACTTATCCTTGCCAACAACCTTGTAGCCAATTCTGGCTGGCTGGCCGCATTTCGGACAAATCAGCTTGGTATTGGCAACGTTAATTGGTATTGAAATTTGAACAGTTTCCCCTTTTTCTCCGCTTTTCTTGGGCTTAACGTGTTTTTTCCTTAAGTTAAGACCTTCAACTAGAATCTTATTTTCCTTTGGGAATACTTTCAAAACCTTGCCCTTTTTAAGCCTATCTTTCCCAGAAACAACAATAACCGAATCGCCTTTTTTTATTTTCATAATTTTGAACAAAGTGAGAAATTATGGAATCAAGATTTTATTGAGTAAAACGAAGTAAAATTTATTTTCATAAATCGTGAATTAAACTATTTCTTTGGCCATGGTAGCAATCTTGTCATAACCTCTTTCTTTCAACTCTCTGGGAATTGGGCCAAAAATTCGACCGCCTTTTGGGTCTTTGGTTGTTCCGTCCAGAATCACCGCAGCATTTTCGTCAAAACGAATATAGCTGCCATTTTTTCGACGGAAAGATTTCTTTTGCCTAACAATTACTGCTTTAATAATATCATGCTTTTTAACAATCCTTCTAGGTTCAGCTTCCTTAACCACAGCCACAATGGTATCGCCAATCTGCCCGGTCCTTCTTCGTGAGCCACCTCTAACCTGAATACATTCAATGATTTTAGCACCGCTGTTATCAGCTACTTTTAAATTGGTTAGCAATTGGATCATAATTGAATCATAGTTTGGCTTTAGGCGTTTTTTGAAAAACAACTCTCCATTTTTTGTTTTTAGAAAGAGGCCGGCATTCTTCAATCATAACCGTTTCTCCAGTCTTAGAAAGATTTTTTTCGTCATGAGCCTGATACCTTTTAAAAACCTTGTACCTGGCTCTGTATTTAGGATAAAACCTTAAGCTTTCAACCTTAACTACGACTGTCTTAGACATCTTATCGGAAACGACAATTCCAGTTAATTTTCGCTTTGGCATACCAGGTAGTAGAAACTCGACTAGTAGCAAAGCTTCTTTGCTATCTAAATCGATGTTTCCTTGGTTAATTGTATTAATTTACTCTTTTGTGCCAGATAATTCTTATCTTAAAGAAGCGGTCGAGTTTTCACTACCTGGCATACTATTGTTTTTTCTGTTTTAAAATAGTAGCAATTCTAGCAACGTCCTTTTTTAATTCACTAATTTCACGGACATTCTTTAACTTACCCGAAGCAGACAAAAACCGCAAGGAGGTCAGCTTTTCTTTAAGCTGGTTTAAGCTAACTTTCAGAGTTTCTGGTGAAAGTTGCTGCCATTCTTTTATCTTTAAAGTTGCTTTCATGTTAATACTTCATTTAATTTAGACCGAGTTTACTCAATCTTTTTTCACAAATTTAGTTTTAATCGGCAGTTTATCACCGGCAGTTTTTAAAGCTTTCCTGGCTGCTTCTTCGGTAATGCCATCTATTTCAAAGATAAGACGGCCTGGCCTAATCGGAAAAACATAACGGTCAACGGCACCCTTACCGCCTCCTAACGGCACTTCTTGTCCCTTGCTAGTCACTGGTTTATCTGGAAAAATCCTGATCCACATTTTGCCGCCTTTCTTAAAATATCTTAAAATAGCTCTACGGGCTGCCTCAATTTGGCGGCTGGTAATCCAGGATGTGCCCATACTCTTTAATCCAAAAGCGCCAAAATTAAGCTCGGTGGCCCTATTTTCAATGCCCCGAGACCTACCCTTGTGCCACTTCCTATGTTTTACTTTTTTTGGTAGAAGCATGATTGTTGAACGTTAGTGAGATAATCACCCCGCCCTCTATGCCTGTTGAATTTTAGTTAGCAGATAAATTTTCGCTATTATGTCTGGTTATCCGTTTAACCGTAATTCCACGGGCTTAGAGGGCGGGGTTCTCATTTTATTCGAACTTATCGCCTTTATAAAGCCAAACCTTAATGCCAATCGTGCCATAAGTGCAGTAAGCTGAAGTATGGGCATAATCAATATCAGCTCTCAAGGTTTGTCTGGGCAACCGGCCCTTTTTTAACCATTCTCTCCTGGCAATTTCATTACCATCGAGTCGGCCCGCTATCTCAATCTTAGCTCCCTTAATATCTTTACTCTCCATGACGTTTTCTAAAGAACGTTTAATAACTCTCCTAAAAGGAACTCTTTTAACGACCTGCTTGGCAATAGCTTGACCAATTAAAGCAGCTGAGGTCCAAGGATTTTTAATTTCCTGAATTTCAATTCTGAGCTCAGGAACTTTAACACCATGCCTCTTCTTGCGTAAAGCCATGAGTTTAGATTTTAATTCTTTTTTCAGTTCTTCAGCACCGCTGCCGCCTCGGCCAATAATTAATCCTGGTCTGGCACTTTTAATAATAATATTTAGCTTGGCTGGAAATCTCTCAATCTTAATTGAATCAACAGCCGCTTCTTCGAGTTTCTTTAAAAGAAACTTCCTTATAAAAAAGTCTTGTTCTAACTGCTTGGGAAATTTCTTACCGTAAAAACCACGGTTTTCCCAATCGTCCATTCTCTTTATTCTTAAAACTTTAGGATGAGCTTTATGTGTCATGTTTTCTTAAACTTTTCTTCTAAAAACCTTTTTGAATCCTGGAACTGATTTGGGTTTCAGGACTTCTGCTCCCTGCTTTATTTTTGGCTTGGATTTTTTTACCTTTTCTTGAATCCCTTTCTTGGCTTCTGCCTTTTTAATTTTCTTAAAATTAGCTTTGCTAACGCCTCTTTTAGATTCTAAAACAATTGTCAAATGTGAAGTTTTCTTTTGGATTGGAAACGCTTGTCCTCTAGCTCTGGGTCGCCACCTTTTTAACTTGCGTCCTTCATCAACTAAAACTTTAGCCAGGTACAAATCTTTTTCATCAAGCTGGAAATTATTCCTAGCATTGGCTAAAGCTGACTCCAAAAGTTTTAAAAATGGCCTAGCTCCTTTTTTAACCAAAAAGCTGAGTTTAGTTTTAGCTGTTAAAGCATCTTGGCTCCGAACCAAATTAGCCACTAATCTTAATTTACGTGGCGCAATCCTTAAATTTTTTAATTTGGCGATAACTTGTTGTTGCACGTTTTTAATTATCTTACAATAAATAAATGGAAAAAATACATTGAAAGACAAAGAAACTTCATTTCTTTGTTTCTGCAGCTTTAACAGCGCCGACCTTGGCGGCTTCATTCTGAGCTGACTTTGATTCTAATTCCCGTTGCATTTTACCTCCGTGTCTGGAAAATTTTGTTGTTAAAGAAAATTCGCCTAAATAATGGCCGACCATGTCTTCGGTAATATAAACTGGAATAAATTCCTTGCCATTATGGACTCCAAAGGTAAAACCAATCATTTCTGGAGCAATCTGGCTTCGCCTCGCCCAAGTCTTAATAATATCCTTTGATCCGGATTTTAAGTTTTTAAGCTTAGCAACTAATTTTTCATCCACATAAGGACCTTTTTTTGTACTTCTAGACATAAATTTTTCTACTTTATGATTTTGGCTACGAATAAATTATTGGTAAACATTATTTTTTCTTTTTCTTTTTTCTTCTTTGGATAATAAGCTTATCAGTCCATTTTTGTCTTCTGGTTTTAACTCCTTTGGCATGTTTTCCCCAAGCAGTCTTAGCATAAGGCATACCGATTGGAGCCTTGCCTTCGCCGCCGCCATGAGGATGATCAACCGGATTCATGGCCGAACCCCTGACTGTTGGCCTAATTCCCTTACGCCGATTAGTTCCAGCCTTGCCAACATTCTTAAACATATGTTCAGAATAGGAAACAGTTCCAATGGTAGCAAAACAATCTTCAAAAACTTTCCTGACTTCACTTGAAGGCATCACTAGTTGCACCATGCCACTATCATGAGCTAAGACTTTAGCGCTCGATCCTGCCGACCTAACCATTCTGCCGCCCCGATTGGGCTCAAGTTCAATATTAAAAACCATGGTACCAACCGGAATATTCTTTAATCTGGCTCGATTGCCGGAAATAATTTCAGTTTTGTCTTGAATAATTACGCTGTCTCCTGCCTTTAATCCTTGAGCGGCAATCACATATCTTCTTTCTTTATCTTGGTATTCTAAAAGAGCAATATGAGCGGTTCTATAAGGATCATACTCAATAGAAACAACTTTAGCTGGCATATCTATCTTTTTTTGGCCAAAATCCATAATCCGGTACATTCTTTTCACCCCGCCCCCCTGATGTCTAACCGTAATCCGGCCTCGGCTGCGGCCAGCCTTGGCTTTAATAAATTTCAATAACTTTTTTTCCGGTTTTGCTTTGCTTAGCTTAGTCATTTGTATTAAACACTAAAGGCCTCGATCCGCTGACCTGGCGCTAGCTTAATAATCGCCTTTTTATAGCCCTTTTTCCAGCCCTGGCTTTTGCCTGACCTCTTGGTTTTACCGCTGATATTAATAATCCTGACGCTCATCACTTTAACTTTATAAAGGCTTTCGATGGCTTTTTTAACTTCTGTCTTATTGGCTCTGGGAAAAACCTTGAAAACATATTGGCTATCAGCAATCAGCTGAGTTGCTTTTTCGGTTACATGGGGGGAAAGTAAGATTGGAAAAGCTGGAAACGCCTTTGAAGATAAAACAGCCGAAGTCTTTTTTTTAGATTTTTCCTTTTTAACAACCTCTGCCTTAACTTCTTTTTTTACCAAGGGTTTAGGTAAAGGAGCTTTTTTGGTTTTTTTTCTTTTTAAAAAATCAAATACCATATTTATCTTAAATCATTTAAGGGTAGAAAATTCATTGTGAAAGAAAAGATTTTCATTCTTCTTTTAAAAATGTGTTCTTTTTTATCAAGGCATTTTTTAATTCTGATATGGCCTTAATTGTTTCCTTGGTCATGATTAAGTATTGAAATGAAAGCACTTGCAAGGTATTAATATTCCTTAACTCGATAATTTCTAAACCCGGAATATTTCTTGAAGCCAAAACAACATTTTTATCAAGCTTAGCTAAAACCAATAAAGCCTTAGCTTTGTTAAAACCATTGATTTTTGATCTTAGAGTATTAAGAATTTCAACCATTTGCTTTGTCTTGGGAGCAGTCAGCTCAAGAGATTCTAAAACGATTAACTCTTTAGCTTTAGCTTTTTCAGACAAGGCTACCAATAAACTTTTTCTGGCCATTTTTTTAGAAATCCCCTGCTTCCAAATCTTGTCATTTCTAGGACCAAAAGTTGTTCCGCCGCCTCTCCATAAGGGGGATCTGTTTGAAGAATGACGAGCCCGTCCCGTACCCTTTTGCCTCCAAGGCTTTTTGCCGCCGCCAGAAATTTCACCCCTAGTCTTGGTATGGGCTGCTCCTTGGCGCTGGTTTGCCAATTGTGATCTGGTTATCTGCCAAATTAAATCAGGATTAGAATCTAGCCCAAAAACATCCTTGGGTAACAAGATTTCCCCCGCCTTCTCTCCTGATTGATTATGAACCAAATATTTCATATCATAAATATTTCAACTAGATACTCCATGTTTTGTATCTAGTATCTTGTATCTAGTATATAAACGACATATCAGAATCGTATACTAAATACAAAATACTAAATACCAGATACTAATCAGTCTTAATTTCAATAATAAAATTGATTGATCGGGATTTGATTAGTATTATAAATTAGAAATTGGTCATTTTATTTTATCCGGTTATCTCTATCAAAGTGCCTCTTATCCCTGGAATAGCTCCTTTAACTGCCATCAAGTTATTATTCTTATCAATCTTTATAATTTTCAAATTTTTAACTGTGACTCTTTCGGCTCCCATCCGACCCGACATTTTTCTGCCCTTAATTAGTCTGCCTAAACCGCTCTGGCCAGTTGACCCCAATGTTCTCAGCTCATGTTTGGTGCCATGAGTTGTGGATAATCTGCCCTTAAAACCCCAAAGTTTGACTGCGCCAGCATAGCCCTTACCCTTAGAAATACCAGCTACTTTAATCTTATCTCCTTCAACAAAATCGGGCTCAAAGGCATCGCCAACTTTGTAATTCGCCAGCTCCTTTTCTAAAATCTTAATTTCTTTCAAAACCCTGTATTCTTTGCCTTTCATTGTTTTTTTTATCTTGCTGGGCTTATCAATCTTACCAAAACCAATCTGAATGGCAGTGTAACCGTCCCTGGGTTTCGTTTTTAACTGAAGAATCTGATAAGAACCTGTTTCAATTAAAGTTACAGGAATCATTTTCCCGTCTTCAAAAATCTGGGTCATAGTTACTTTTCTACCAACTGTGAATTTCATGCTCAGTAACAGAAAATCGGGCATAGCCCGATTCTCAGGTTCGGCTATTTCAAATAATTTATCTTTTTAAGATTGTATTTACCACCATATGGATTTTACAACTAAAATTGAATAAAGTAAAGACCTACATTTTGATCTCAATATCCACTCCGGTCGGTAAATTAAGGTTGGTCAGAGAATCAATGACTTTCTGGCCTGGTTCTAAAATATCGATTAATCTCTTATGAATCCTCATTTCAAACTGTTCACGGCTGTCCTTATAGACAAAAGAGGAACGATTGACAGTATATTTCCTAATTTCAGTCGGTAAAGGAATCGGTCCCCTGATTTTAACGTTAAACCTCATAGCTGTCTCCACGATCTGGCGACAGCTGGCATCTAAAACCTTGTGATCATAAGCACGAAGCCTAATTCTAAGCTTAGCAGTTTCAATCTGGTTTTCTCTTTTTTCTGTAGCCTTAGTTTTTGTAACCATTCTAAAAAGGTAGTATCTGGAAAATTATTTCTTTATTAATTAGAATCATTTAATCACCTTGGCAATGACACCAGCGCCAACAGTTTTGCCGCCTTCTCTAATAGCAAATCTTTGTTTTTCTTCCATGGCTACAGGCACAATTAATTTGACAACAACGTTAACCGTATCGCCGGGCATAACCATTTCCGTGCCTTCTGGTAAAGTTACTTCGCCGGTAATATCGGTAGTCTTAAAGTAAAATTGAGGTTTATAGCCCTTGAAAAACGGTGTGTGACGACCGCCCTCTTCTTTAGTCAAAACATAAACTTCACCTTCGAATTCAGTATGCGGAGTAATGGATCCTGGCGCTGCCAAAACTTGACCACGTTCAACCTCTTCTTTCTTTAGCCCTCTTAAAAGAACGCCGACATTGTCTCCGGCAATGCCCTCATCAAGAATCTTTTGGAACATTTCAACACTGACAACAGTGGTCTTGACTGTCGGCTTAAGGCCAATTAGTTCAACTTCGTCATTGCCCTTAACCTTACCACGATCAATCCTGCCGGTAGCTACTGTGCCACGTCCTTCTATTGTAAAAACATCTTCAATTGACATTAAGAAGGGTTTGTCAGTTTCTCTAACCGGCTCGGGAATAGCCGTATCTAAAGCTTTAATAAGATCAAAAACACCACTGACCCATGGATCATCAGCCGAAGTAGCTTCTAGTGCCTTTAAAGCTGAACCTTTGATAATGGGAATAGTATCTCCGGGATAACCATATTTTTTCAAGAGCTCTCTGACTTCTGATTCAACCAAATCAATAATTTCTGGATCGTCAACCAAATCAGTTTTATTTAAAAACACTACTAAAGCTGGCAAACCAACCTGTCTGGCTAAAAGAATATGCTCTTTTGTCTGAGGCATAGGCCCGTCAGGAGCTGATACTACTAAAATAGCACCGTCCATTTGGGCTGCGCCCGTAATCATATTCTTAATATAGTCAGAATGACCAGGGCAATCAATGTGGGCATAGTGACGGATATCTGACTCATATTCAACGTGGCAAACATTAATCGTTACCCCACGAGCCTTTTCTTCGGGAGCTGAATCAATTTCACCAATACCCTTATTGGTCGCTTTGTAACCCTTAAGATTCATGACCTTAAGAATTGCAGCGGTTAAGGTTGTTTTCCCATGGTCGACGTGGCCGATGGTACCGACATTAACATGAGGCTTTGACCTCTCAAACTTTTCTTTCTCTGCCATAGTATGTGTATTTAGTATTTAGTAGCTAGTGTTTAGTATTCAGTATTCGTTAATACCAGATACAAGATACTAGATACCAGATACAAAAGTTATTGAATTATACTTTAATTATTCTATTGTTTTTCAAAAAAATAGTCAAGGAGAAAGATTATAGATTACTTTCTCTTACCCTCAATAATCTCCTGGGCAATATTTTTGGGCACTTCCTGATAATGAGAAAATTCCATAGTAAAGGTTCCTCTTCCTTCGGTTAAAGATCTTAAAGCGGTTGCATAACCAAACATTTCTGATAAAGGCACTTCACCTTCAATAATTTTAGAATCAAGCCGATCAGAAGTTTTTTTAATCTGTCCCCTTCTGGCATTAAAGTTGCCGATCACTTCGCTGAAAGATTCTTTAGAACAAATAACTTCAATCTTCATAATTGGCTCTAGGATAACTGCTCCAGATTTCTTACATACTTCCTGGAAAGCCATAATTGAAGCAATTTTAAAGGCAAGTTCAGACGAATCAACTTCGTGAAAAGAACCGTCATAAAGAGTCACTTCCAAATCAATCATCGGATAGCCGGCTACCACGCCTTTTTCCATAGCTTCTTTAACTCCTTTTTGAATTGCAGGAATATATTCTTGAGGAATAGTGCCTCCTTTGATTTTGTTGATGAATTCAAAGCCCTGACCCCTATCCTTAGCTTTAGCTTTCAGTTTAACATGACCGTATTGGCCACGGCCACCAGATTGTTTGACGTATTTTCCTTCTGCCTCAGCTTCACCGGTAATAGTTTCTTTGTAAGCAACTTGCGGACGGCCCACATTTGCTTCAACGGTAAATTCCCGTTTCATTCGATCAACAATGATTTCTAAATGCAATTCTCCCATGCCTGAAATAATAGTTTCGCCAGTATCCATATCTCCTCTGACAACAAAGGTTGGATCTTCGTCAGATAGTCTTTTTAAAGCATTGCCCATTTTTTCCTGGTCAGCCTTGGTTATAGGCTCAATCCTAATAGAGATAACAGGTTCTGGAAAAACAATGTTTTCTAAAACAATTGGACTATTTTCGTCACAAAGCGTATTTCCGGTATGAGTGTTTTTAAGGCCGACGGTAGCACCAATTTCACCGGCATAAATTTCTTCAACCTCTTCGCGCTGATTAGCATGCATTCTTAAAATTCTGCCGATTCTTTCTTTTTCACCGGTGGTCGTATTTAAAACATAAGAACCCTTGGTCAGTTTTCCGGAATAAACTCTGAAAAATGTCAAGGTGCCCACATACGGATCAGCCGCGATCTTAAAGGCTAAAGAGGCAAAGGGCTCTTCATCTGAAGTTTTTCTTTCAATTTCATTGCCGGTTTTAGGATCAATTCCCCTTACGGGCGGTATATCTAAAGGCGAGGGCAAGAAATGAACCACAGCATCTAAAATAGTTTCTACCATTACTCTTCGCCCGTCACCGCCTAAAATCGGAAAAAATGTTCCGGCTAAAGTCGCTTTCCTGATTGCTATTATCAGCTCTTCTTCAGTTAAAATCCCATCAGATAAAAATTTATTTACCAGCTCTTCGTCAGCCTCAACTGTTCTTTCGATCAGTTCAGCCCGATATTTTTCCATCGGTTCTTTCATATTCTCAGGTATCTCTGTTTCCACCATTTCCAAGCCCTCCTCATTTTTGTAGATATAAGCTTTGCGAGTGATCAAATCAACCACACCTTTTAATCCAGATTCGATCCCGATAGGCAACTGGATCGGAGAAGCATTTTGAGCGAGTCTTTTTCTAATTGATTCAACGCTGTCATAAAAATTAGCGCCAATCAAATTAAGCTTGTTAATATAGCACATCCGGGAAACATTGTATTTGTCGGCCTGGCGCCAAACTGTTTCCGACTGGGGCTGAACTCCTTCCTTGCCATCAAAAACCACTACGGCTCCGTCTAAAACTCTTAAAGATCGTTGTACCTCAGCGGTAAAATCAATATGGCCAGGGGTGTCAATTAAGTTAATTCTAAATTCATCTTGACCTAAAGAACCAAAATTCAAAAACTTAGCTTTCCAAAAACAAGTTGTAGCGGCAGAAGTAATCGTAATGCCTCTTTCTTTTTCCTGGGCCATCCAATCCATTTCAGTATTGCCGGTATCAATATGGCCGATCTTATGGGTTTTACCCGTGTAATACAAAAGAGTTTCCGTGGTCGTGGTTTTACCAGCATCAATGTGGGCAATAATGCCAATATTTCTAATTCGATCTAGAGGGTAAAGTCTTGGCATTTTATCCAAAAATCGCCTGAAAAGCGACATAAAAGTAATAAATACATTGTGGAGAAGATACTCCGCAACTTGTTGTAGAGTACTTCATCTTGAGAAATGAGCAAAAGCGCGATTGGCCTCAGCCATGCGATGCATATCAAGTTTCTTTTTAATTGCCGGACCCTCGTTATTGTAAGCTGAAATTAATTCCTCAGAAAGCTTTTCTGCCATTGGTTTGCCTTTTTTGGCCTTGGCTGCTGCAATAATCCATCTCATCGCTAAAGTTATTTTTCTATCGCCCCTGACTTCAACTGGAACCTGATAAGTAGCGCCGCCGACTCTTTTGGCCCTGATTCCTAAAACCGGAGCGACATTTTTTAGGGCGCCGTCAAAAATATCCAAAGGATCTTTCTTAGTCTTTTTTTTCGCTAACTCAAAAGCATTATAAACAATTCTAGTAGCAATGGTTTTCTTGCCCCGCCTCATTATTTGATTGATAAATTTGGCAACCATAATACTATTGTAAACAATATCGGGCTGAATTTCTTTTTTAATAACTTTACCTCTCATATATTATTTATTATTTGGGCCTTTTAGTGCCGTATTTTGATCTTTCTTGTTTTCTATTTTCCACTCCGGCAGTATCAAGAACGCCCCTGACAATATGATACCTGACTCCGGGCAAGTCTTTGGCCCGGCCGCCCCTGATAATTACTACTGAGTGTTCTTGTAAGTTATGTCCTTCGCCGGGAATATAGGCAGTCACTTCCATGCCATTGGTCAGTCTGACTCTGGCTACCTTTCTTAAGGCCGAATTTGGTTTCTTGGGAGTAGTGGTAAAAACCTTCAAGCAAACTCCCCTCTTAAATGGCGAATAATAATCTTGAGGACGGTTTTTTAAAACATTAAAGCCATAAGTCAAAGCCGGCGTCTTGTCTTTCTTGGACGGAGTTTTTCTTCCTCTTTTTGCAAGCTGATGAATTGTCGGCATTAAAAGTAAAATAAAATAAATTTTGATTTCCTCTGAAAAAGAAAAGTAAAATAAAATAAATTTTGATTTCCTCTGAAAAAGAAAAGTAAAATAAA
>CAYTHH010000001.1:152477-169102 GCA_964437545.1 uncultured Candidatus Saccharibacteria bacterium
AAAGTAAAATAAAATAAATTTTGATTTCCTCTGAAAAAGAAAAGTAAAATAAAATTAACAGATTTGTAAAATCAAATCGTCACAACTTAAAATGACATACATTATTTAATAACAAATAGTTTTCGTCATGTCAATAAAAAAATTTGCTTCCGAGTAGAAGCGAAGAAACAAAAGAGACGAAATAGCTCAAATAATTAAAGCCAAAAAAAATGAAAAAGATTAGCAGTAAAGAGCCATAGCGAAGTAGAAATCTTTTTGTCTCTAAAAACCTATTGGGTAATAAAGAAAAGAGAATATTAGAACCATCAAGAGGCGGAATTGGCAATAGATTGAAAAAGCCCAGCAAAAGATTATAGGTTACAATTACCCCAAAAAGATAAGCTAAGGTTAAGGGTAGCGGCAAAACCCTAATTATTAGAGCGAAAAAAATAGCCACTAGAAAATTAGCGGCAGGGCCAGCTAAAGCCACCTTCAACATCCCCCATTTCTGATCTCTTAAATTATAAGGATTAACCGGCACTGGCTTGGCCCAGCCGATTAAAATTGGCGAATGGCTTAAAAATAAAAATAAGGGAACCAAGACCGAACCGATCGGATCCAAATGCGCCAGCGGATTCAAAGATAATCTGCCCTGGTCTTTGGCAGTCGTGTCTCCAAGCATTTCTGCAACCCGGCCGTGAGCCACTTCATGGATCACTAAAGACAAAAGCCAAACAATTAAAATGAAAATCAAATTAAGATTCATAAACTATTCATAAAATATATAAAATAATTTTACCATAACATCTTGATAAAAGACAGCTTTTGTTTTAAGATATAAAAGAAATATGCCAGGTATTCTATTATCCGTTATTCGGATAGTAGAAACTCGATAAGCTTTACTGTAATATCTGAATTTATCTGGCAAAGCAAATAATTAAAAAGTAAGTTAATTTTATGAACCGACTGGGGAGAGCTTCGCTTTCCTAACGGTCGAGTTTCTACTACCTAGTATGGCAAAAAAATGCTCAATCTGCGGCAAGACTTCAACCATGGTTTGGAGAAGAGTCAAGCTTCGTGGCAAATATAACCCCACCGTTAAAAGAAGGCAGCAGCCTAATTTGCAATGGGCTATTTTGGCTTCGGGCGAAAAAGTCAAAGCCTGCGCTAAATGTATTAAGGCCTCAGCAAAAACAAAATAGTTTTTGGCGGGGTGTAGTATAACGGCCATTATGCAGGGCTGGGGGTCCTGTGATCTGGGTTCAACTCCCAGCACCCCGACTATCATCTAAAAATTAAACTCAATTACATTCTCTAATATTTAAAGAGTTATTTTTAATTTAAAAGGAATCTCTGCCTACCTCCTTGACAAAATATAAAGTAGGGTGTATAATATAAACATTAACAATTGGATACGCTTGTTTTGACGAATAGAGAGCGCCAAGACAAATTGATTATAATTATTGACCAGAAGCAGCTCTCTTTTATAAGAGAGCTGCTTCTTATTATATAAACACTTACATCTTTCCTTACTTTAACTCCTGATCTTTTTCGGAAGCTAAAGAAAGGAAGGAGGGACAAAAAGTGGTCATACGAGTCTGCAGCTCATAGAATTGACACATCTGATTTGTCCCCTCCTTCCATTTAATAATTCAGCTTTTCTTTCAAGTTCGTTATAAAACGGATTTGAAAGAGAAGCTATGTCCGCAAAAAGGTTTATCAAGGCATATAATAAACCTCCTGGGAGAAATTCCTAAGGACAGACAGCTCAGGCACATGCCGAGCCAATAGTGAATATTGCCTATTCTATTGGATCGCGCTAATCGCCTTTTAAAAAGGATGATTAAGCCAAAGAGAGGAAGAGCTTCTCTAATGTATAAAAAGGCGGAAAGCAATCTTTTTCCGCCTCTCATCTCAGTCCGTTATTTTAATAATATAATTGCGGCTTGAGATGAGAGAAACTCCTTCAAAAATATTCGTTGGATATTTATTCCATTCATGTAAGAAGATAAAAAAGGAGCTTAGCTCCTTTTGAGTTATGTAAAAAACAAAGAGCGCTTCTTTTAGAAGCGTTCTTTGGTGGTCCTGTGTCTTCCCAGAAGAATTATCCGGTAGATAATTCAAGTGGGTGCCCTCTTCCTACAGCCTATGGCGGCAGAAAATATGGGCTCCCTAGTAAGAAGTATTGCCAGAATCTAACTAGAAAGAACAGGACCGATTTTATTGTATTATTCTGTTTTACTTGAGTCAATCGAGATTAAGAGTTTGAGCTAGCTGCTTAATCAAAGAAATAACCACTGGCGGAGCTAAAAAGCTGACCGAATCAACTCCTCGGTCATCCTTAAAAACCCAGGGTTTTTCAATGATATTGACCTTTTTCTCTGCTTCATTCCACTGGTAACTGTATTCTGGAGTGATTTCATAATCATCAGCCAAATCATTAGCCTGATCAGCTGGTACGGAATTACGCAGCAAAATCTTAGGAATGCCGTAAAGCGAGTTAGCATTATTAATCAAACCAGCGTCAGTTGCCAAGCGATCTTTGATTCCTTCCATACCAAGATCCTGACCTTCTTTGGCAATCATTTCCGCTCCTTGGCAGTCAGGATTATCACACTCTAAATAAAACTTATCTTTGTCCTGATGATAACCAATCTTAGTGGTTGGAAACAGTTTCAAGTTTCTTGAAGTCTGGCAAAGCGGGCAAACCCGGCGGTATTTCATTCTTTCCTCAATCACTTTCTCTGGCAAATCAATCAGAATGAAAAAATCAGGATCATCCCGATAACCAATCAGCTCTCTAAAAAATAAAGAATAGGAAACCTGGTCAAGATTCCTGGGAAAGCCGTCCAGAAACAAAGCTTTCTTGCCAACTTTGGAAATCTCTCTTTTTAATAAAGTTAGAATAAATTCCGTTGGCAAAAGAGTTTTTAAATCCCTCCCCAAAAGCGCGTCAATGCTTTTATCAATCGGCAAATAACCGCGGTAATTCTTTTCCAAAAACTCTATTAAAGCGGCTTTTTCCTGTTCACTGCCTTCAATTGCTTTGTGAACCGATCTGACTATGTCGCCAATCGATAACTGAGCCACCCTGTCCTGGCCAAAAATTTCAATAAACAGTTTTGAATAAGTGCCCTTGCCTGAATTCTTCTTGCCAAGCATATAAGCGATAAAACTATTTCCTTGCAAATAGGTTTTTATCTTTTCAATTTCATTACCCGCCTTAAGATGAAAATATTCCCATCGTTCTGATGGGTCTGAGAGATTAAACGCTTTATTTACGCCCTCAATTTTAGTTCTGAATAAAGGAAAATCCATATTTATTATATTTAGTTAGTATATTGTATTTAGTATTTAGTATACGATATACCAGATACAAGATACTAGATACAAAAACTTGAATTAATCTCTCATTTCTCTGTATTAATTATTGTTTCTTGGCCGTCGGCTAAAAAGCTAATATCTCCTAGCTGATCAGTTCTCAATACCATGATGCCATATTTTTCTAATTTTCCCAAGACTTCTTCGGTAGGATGTCCGTATGGATTATTCTTACCCACTTGAATAATCGCAATCTCCGGACTAACCTTTTCTAAAAAGGCATCATTCGAAGAGCTGTTTGAGCCATGATGACCAACTTTCAAAACCTGAGCAGAAATGTTTTCTGAAACCAGTTTTTTTTCAACTGATTGAGGCGCATCCCCGGTCAGCAAAAAACTGTTGTTGCCATAAACTGCTTTTAAAACCAAAGAAGAGATGTTAGTGTCTTTTACTTCCCTGCCCTCAAAATCTTCTAAGGGGGCGAAAACCTCAATCGCCAGCTTGCCAATAATAATCCTTTGGCTCTTTTTTAAAATCACTTCAACCGAACCGTTATTCTCTATTTCAACTGTAAACTCATTGAATTCTCCGCTTATTCCTTTAATCCCGGTAGTTCCCACCAGGTCAACCTGATAGCTTTTCAAAACCTCAACCAAACCGCTGATGTGGTCTTTGTCAGGATGAGTGGCAATAATCATATCTATTGACCTGTCTGAGAAAGGCAATTCCTGGCCCAACTTCTCAACTATTTTGCCTGAAGGGCCACCATCAATTAAAATCTGGGTTTTTCTTGGAGTTTCGATAAAAATTGCATCCCCCTGGCCAATGTCAAAAAAGACTATTTTCAAGAACTGGGGCTGGCTGATTTGGAAAACCGCGATCCAAGCTAAAATATTAAAACAAAAAAGTAGGGCTAGGAGGCCAACAATCAGTTTTTGAGTATTATTCATATTTGAATCTCAACTACTTTTTGCCTGGAGGTATATCCCGAAACAATCTTTATTCTTGACGGAGATGATTTAAAGTATTCTGCCAAAACCCTGATAATGGCCTGATTCGCCAAGCCTTTTACTGGCGGTTCCTTAACCCAGACAACATAATGGTTTTTTCCAAAACTATCAATCTTTTCAATTCTTTCATGCTTGGCGCTTGGGCTGGCTTTAATAAAGATTTTCATATTAGTTAAGCTTAACAAAAAATAGCTTCAAAGAAAATAAAGAGAGGCGCGCTTTATGCGTGCCTCTCAATTGATTCCCCATAAGGGATTTAGATTTTCATCTCCTTCCACTCTTTGCGAGCGTCTGTCTCTAGTTGGGCGAGTATAATAATGCTGCTAACCACCATTTCGGCCAAACCTTCATCCACCCATCCTTTGGCTCCGCTGACACCGCAAGCGATCCCTTCCCGGTAAACTCCCCCGGAATACAGGTAATCGCCCTCTTGAAACAGCCAGGGGCATCGAGTAATGGCGATGCCGGTGTTCATGCGCAAACGCTTAGCAGTACGAAGCTTGCGCATTGCCATTACCGAGAAATTCTTTTCCTCCCCCCATGTCGAATTCCATTCCGTCTTTTTACCAAAACGGAAAGGGAAATCGAGCAAACCAGGAATATCGATAAAACCTTCAACCCAGCGCGGCCCCCAAGTTGTGCCAAATTCTGTGGCAAGAATCACCTCAGCGCTTGGAACAACAAATTCAAGCGCCTCTATAACCATTGCTTTTGTAATAATCATTTTGTCCTCCTTCGAAAAATTTGAATATAATATAAAGAGCTGTTTGTTTAAGTAATAAAACACTAACACACAATTATAAATATGTCAATGTTAGAAACCAAAAACCGCACTCTAATGCGGTCTTGGCTTTTCTTTCTTTGAAAATAGCTATTTCCCAAGAATTCTGAACATCTTGGTGCCGCACTTTGGACAAGTGCCGGTTAAGGCCCTTCTCTTTGTGCCGCCTTTTCCCTTCATAGAAACTTCTTTGGGATTAGATATTTCTCTTTTAGCTTTACATTTTACGCAATAAGCTGTTTCTGCCATAGTTTTGAAATTGAATTTAATTGTTTTTGGAAAATTCTACCGACCTTTTTTAACTTTTACGATTAAGTTTACCTTAATCTACCTTAATTTAAGCAAAATTGTTCGTCAAGAGGCAAACATCAATAAATCAGGCTTGAAAATTAAAGCTAAACCCAATAATAGCAATAGAAAACCGCCGATTAAAGCGCTGTAACGGCTGTATTTATCAGTAAAACCAACTCTCTTTAAAGTAATCATAGCTAGAGAGAATATAACGATATCGTCAAGCATGTAGAAAAGGTCATAAACCAGAAGATAAAAGTATTTTTGAAAAGCGCTGATGTCTTGCAGTGCCAATACTTGGGCATAAATAGCCGGGAAACCGGCTGAACAAAAGAATTCAACTAAATTGACCGAAAAGGCTAGAACTACTATTCCTAAGAAGGTAGCCGGCAAGGCAGCTGGCATTAAGATCTTTTTGATTTTAGTTTCTATTTTACTATGAGAAGCCTCGTCGCCTACTTTACAAATTCCTGGCTTCCAAATGAAAAAATCCCTAGCTCTCCAAACGCCAACTGCCAGAGCCACCAAACCAATCAAAATTCTAATAACTGTCAAATACCCCAAGAATAAAAACAGATTCAACCAGGCAGTCATAAAAATAAAATAAAGAATACCCGAGACAGCAATGAATGTGCCTCCAACCAACCACATTTTCTTTCTGGAATTAACTGATAAGAGCAAAGAGATTAAAAGTAGCAATACCCACATGGCACAAGGATTGAAACCGTCCATGACGCCGATAATAATCGCTAGAAACAAAAGCGAAATCTTTTGGGGATCAAACTCCCCTAGAAAAGGTAGTTTGAACATTTTGATCGAAGAATCTTGTCCCTCGATACAAAACTTAACTATTTCTTCAATCTCCAAGCCGGTCGTTTGATCAGTGTCATAACCGATAATTACTTTATAAGTATCATAGCCAATAATAATTTTGTCGGCAATAAAAATGGTCGGAACCATGATGGCCTGATCCTGACCAGCGTCTTTTAATAACTTTTGGAAAAGCTTGGCATTGTCTGGGTTTTCAAAAACCTCGTAAGAAATAATCTCTAAGGAAGGATATTTCTCTTTAAGTTGGTCAAGAAAGGTTTCAGCTTTTTGGCAATGAGGGCAGGTTATACCATAGAAAAAGTAAAGCTTAGTCTTGCCAGTTGAAGTCTGGTCAGTTAAAACTGGATCAACTAAAAGTTGATCAGCCAAAGTATAACCAGCCAGCAAAATGCCAACCAGCAATAATAGTAAAAGAATTAAACTCCTATTAGATTTCATAATGATTAGAATCAGTATATCGCTACGCGTTATAATAACCAGTATATCGCTACGCGTTATAAACTGATTTTAGCATACTTAAACGATTTAAAGAATTAGAACGTTTAAAGAAAAATGAACAAGTTCTTTCGGCGATTCATTCTTTAAGAATAAAATTCTTGGTATTTCGTCGCCGAAAGAAAATCTGTTCCGCATTTTGCAGAACAGATCTTTACATTACCCTACGGGCAATCTTCCCTGAATTTCAACTGTCAGGGGTAATTAAGATAGACTTTTTAAAAACTATCTTTCTGTAATTCTCAAGACCTTTATCTTCGCAACCATTAATTACAACGGTCATCAGAGTCACGGGGCTATTACAACAAGGACAGCGCTCTATCTTTGACGCCTCCCCGTAAGTTTGATAATCCCCTTCCCACCAATGAGAGGGATCGCCTATACATTGAGATATTCCCTTAATCACCTCTGCCTCCTTTGTTAGTTTTAGATGATTCACTAATTCTTGCATAAATTTTAACACGTCACAATAGCTTAAAGCCAAAACTAAAAACCGTCCTAAATCTAGAACGATTTGTTTTTGCTAACTATTAGACCTGACTTTTTTTAAGATTAACCTCTCAATTAAAAAAATAAAGCTACTATGGCAATTAGCATCTGGTTTTTGTATAATACAAAAATGCTCAATCCCAAACACAAATATCTTCAAATAGCTTTCAACCGTTCCCTGCCTGAAGTCAGGCAAATGATTGATTTACTGCCAAACTCAGATCGGATTTTGATTGAAGCCGGCACTCCCTTGGTTAAAAGATACGGCGTCAAAGGCATTGCTTTTCTAAAAGATTGCTGGCAGAAAAAGCTTCAGGCTTCAGGCTATATTATTGCTGACTTAAAATGTATGGACCGGGGTTCTACTGAAGTTGAAGCTGCTTCCAGAGCTGGGGCATCAGCAGCCACTTGTTTAGGACTGGCTCCGCATGAAACAATTATTGACTTTATTGATAAGTGCGAAAAAGCCAAGATTGATTCAATGATTGATATGATGAATATCCAATTTCCTTTTGAGATATTACAAAAGCTTCCTAAACTTCCTAAGGTAATTGTTCTTCACCGGGGAGTTGACGAAAATAATATGAACCGGGAAAAACAAGTCCCTCTTTACCAAATCAATCGCATCAAGGGTACCTATAACGTGCTTATTTCTACGGCTGGGGGTGAAAGCATTAGAGAAACAACCAGTTCTTTTTTTAACAATGCCGATATAACCGTCATCTGGAAACAATTTTATGAAACCCCGGAACAAACCGCTCAATTAGCAAAACAATTTTTAGGATTGGTAAAATGAGGATTCTGCTGAATCCACAGACATATTCTATAATTAAAGTATAAGCAAATGCTTTGCGAAAACGTAAAATGAAAACTCCTTCGGAGTTTGCAGACATATCCATTATTAAATAATAAAATGATCCTCCAAAAAAAAGAAAAATATCTCCAGATTGCGCTTAACAGTACTCCCCAGGAAGCTGAATTAATCATCAGACAATTACCAATTTCAAAAAGGATTTTAATTGAAGCCGGCACTCCCTTGATTAAAATCTATGGCATTGAAGCTATTGCTGAAATTAAAAGATTGGCCGGACAACAAGCTTATGTGGTGGCTGATATGAAGACCGCAGATTTGTCTCGGTGGGAAGTCAGAATGGCTTTTGAAGCTGGCGCTTCGGGTATTGTTTGCTTAGGAGTTGCTCCAATTGAAACCATTGATCTTTTTATTAAAGAATGCCAAGAAGTTGGCGCCGATTCAATGATTGACATGATGAACGTTCCGGATCCCTTAGCTGTTTTAAAAAAGCTAAAAACACCTCCGAACGTTGTTATTTTACACCGGGGCGTTGATGAAACCGAATCCTCAAAAGAAAAGCAAATCCCCTATTACCAGATCAAGCAGATCAAGGGAAATTATAAGGTTCTGGTAGCTGTGGCCGGCGCTGATACCATTAAAGAAGTTCAGGGTGCTATTTTCAACGACGCCGACATTGTTGTTGTCTGGAAAGAGTTCTATCAAGCTACTGCCGCCACCGCCAAATTAGCTGAAGACTTTCTCAAAGAGATAAAGTGAATCTTCACGGCTATCTCATACTTCGTCTTTGACAAGTATGACAAGCTTAATTAAAAATCAAGGTTTCACCCCTGACAAGGTTTTTTTTACTGGCTCCCCCTAAAAGCAGGCCGACCATTTCATCCGTCTCAGCTAGTTCAAGAGTGCCTTTAAAAGTTTCGATTTTTTTGAGTAAAACTTCCTGTCCCGAAACATTGGTTTTCATTCCTGACTTAACTCGACCGCTCAAAACCCGACCGGTAACAATTATGCCTTGACCTGAAATTTCAAAAATATCATCAATTAAAAACTCATTAATCTCCATATATGATTAACTCCTGAATTTCAAAGTAGTTCCCGGAGACAAGGTGATTTCCAAACCCTCAGCGCCAGACAATGATAAGAAAGTCACTCTTTGTCCTAAAGTAGCTGATTCAACCCTAACATTAGAAACTTCAATACTGGCAATCCTGACCTCCCGATCCAAGAAATTAGCACATTTCATGCCCGGCTGAATAAAACCGTAAGTAACACTGCCAATCAAAACTAAACCGCGCGAATCAGCAACTGCGTCTTCAATATAAAATTGATTGTAAATCATTATTTTTTGAAATGATCTCCCAAGGCCTTGATGCCTTCCAGGACTTCAACCGGCAAAGCAAAGATAACTGTTTTTGAGGGATCGGGATTAATCTTTTCAATAGTCGCCAGAGTTCTCAAAGACAATCCTCCGGGAACAGCGCTGAGCCTTTCTGCAGCCTGAGACAGCCTTTCTGCAGCCGTGTATTCTCCTTCAGCCCTGATAATCACCGCCCGTCTTTCTCTTTCCGACTCAGCTTGTTTGGCCATGACCCTTTTCATATCAGCTGGCAATTCAATATCCTGGATTTTAATGTCGCTGATCTTAACTCCCCAAGCTTCAGTAGCTTCGTCAACAATTTTGGTTATTTCATCGGCTATTTTTTCTCTTTCTGCCAATAAGGTATCTAGCTCAATACCGCCAATAACATCTCTCAATGCTGCCTGGGCATATTCTCTAACTGCTTTGGAAAAGTTTTCAATATCTAAAATGGCCTTTTCTGCCGAGTCAACTCTAAAATAAACTACCGCATTAGTGCCAACCGGTACGTTATCCTTGGTAATAACTTCCTGCTGGGGAATATTAGTGGTAATGATTCTCATGTCAACTTTTGACATATTCTGAACTCCTGGAAAAATCCAGGTTAAACCAGGCTGCCTAGTTGAGCTATACTTGCCTAAAGTCAAAATAACTCCTCTTTCGTATTGGTTAACAACTCTTAAACCGGAAATCAGTAGTATGATTGCCAGCAACAGCGAGCCGCCGAAAGTGAGCAAGCCCCCGGAAATTAATCCGGCCTTAACTGCAAACCAACCGCCAAAAACCAAAAACATTAAAAAACTGATTAAAGAACCGATTGGATTAGATGAAGAATTTGGCATATTTTTTATTTAATGATTAATTAATTAATAATATTGTTTTAAAAAACCCTTGTCAATTTTGCTAGCTAGCTAAAAAAGTTTTGACTCTTATCAACCTTCTGACCGTTCAAGCCCAAATAAACCAAAAACCCGAATGGCATTGCCAGCCAATAAAGAGCTAGTCTATAAAGCAGAACTGCAAACAAACTGACATGAGCTGGAAAACCCAGTCCAATAAAAACAGTTACTAAAGAAGCTTCCATAATACCCGGAGCTTCTGGAAACAAGCTTAAAATGGCCAAAATTGAAGCTAAAGTCAGGCCAATAATTAAAAAAGCCGGCTTAGCTTCATAACCAAAAACATAGAATGATAGAAAAAGAATTGAGATATTAGTCATATAAAAAAGCAGGGCTAATCCTAAAGCCTGTAAAGACTTGGTTGGATTTAAAGAGATCAGACTCAAATCACTAAGAACTTCCTTAATAATCTTTTCAATCTTAGTTTGACTTAAAAGTTCTTTCTTTTTGAAAAATAAAGAGACTTTATTAATCGGCCTAGCTAAAGCCTGTAACAATAAAATCAGCTTCTTAGCATTATCCCTTAGCAGTAAAAAGCCAAGGCAGAATAAAAAGAGCAATACTAGTAGTAGAGTCAGCACTTCCCGTTGAGGTAAGAAAGAAAAGAATGATTGTCTTAAAAGTAAAACTGAGGCTGAAAAAAATAAGAAAACATTAAACATATTGAAGAAAAGAGTGGTGGTTACCAAAAAAAGAATCCTTGAGGGCGGGACTTTAAGCTTTTTATAAAAAAGGTAAATAAGAATGGCTCCACCCACAAAAGGAGCTACCTGAAATCCCAAAGCTCCAAGCAAGCCAACCTTGGCTGTTTCCCTAATACTGACTTTAGAGCCAGCAATAGATAAAATTGTTCTTGATAACAAACCAGAGATCAAATAATAAACAGCGGCTAAAACAGGCAACAACCAGAGCAGTTTTTTCTGGGCTTCTTTAAATAAAAGCGGAATATCGTGATACGAAACAGCAAACCTAGAATAGATCAGGCTGAAAGCAATCGCAATTAAGATAACGACGAATAAATAACGCAAGTAACGCATGAGAAGATTATAACACGCAGTGATATATCAATCTACTGATTACATATCACTTTCAACGCCCTATTCATATCTCAAAGCTTCAATGGGATTTTTGGTCGCAGCTTTTTTGGCCGGATAAATGCCAAAGATCAAGCCCACTAAGGCGGCAACCAAAAGCCCGGCCATGGCAGCTGAAATAGGAAAGCTAAAGCCCCAGTTCAAATTCAAAACCTGGCTTAAAATCAAGGAAACCAAGAAAGCAAGAATAGCCCCGGCAATAATACCGATCACTCCGCCAATCGCAGTCAGTAAAACCGATTCCAGTAGAAATTGGGTCATAATGTCTTTTTGAGCAGCCCCAACTGCTTTTCGCAAACCAATCTCCCTGGTCCTCTCGGTTACCGAAACCAGCATAATGTTCATGATGCCAATGCCGCCTACCACCAAGGAAATGGTTGCTACTGATAATAATAAGGCTGTTAAAATATTAGTAATGACACTCACCCGCTCGACAAGATCGGCTTGAGTGTGAACCTGGAAATCATCCTTACTGGGATCGGTAATATTATGAGACTCTCTCATTGTCGCCTCAATCTCTCTGACTGCCTGGGGAACGGCTGATTCAGAAACTGCCTTTAAAATGATTTCGTTGTAATAATTGGTGCCGGTCAAATATTTCTGAGCGGTGGTATGAGGCACAACTACCATGTCATCCATATTAAACATTGATACTTGCCCCTTTTGAGGAAAAACGCCGATCACCCTAAAATCTCGGTTCTTGATCTTGATCTTTTGACCGACAGCCTCGGAGAACCCGAACAAGTCTTCTTTGACCTCAGAACCAATAACTACAACGCTATTCCTGGCAGTAATATCCTCTTCGGTAAAAAAACTTCCTTCCGAAGGATAAATATCCATGATCTCAGCTAAAATTTCAGAAGCGCCAATAACACTGACCTGTTTAGTCTCTCCCTCAAAGCTTAGGGTAGCGTTGGCAACAACTTCGGGCATAACCTCAATAACACTGGGAACATTGCTCTTTTTTTTCAAAGCCAGATAATCTTTTTCTTTTAAAGAATCGGAAAACAATGAAGCCATGTCAGAAAAGCCTTCGGGTTCTCTGCCGGGCTGAATCGCCAGAGTAGTGGCTCCCATGCCTTTGATTTGGTTCAAAATCAGATCCTGACCGCCTTGGCCAATGGCCATGATCAAGATAATGGCAGTAATGCCAATGACAATCCCCAAAATTGTTAAAACAGATCTGGATTTATTGGCTCTTAAGGCTTCAAAAGATGTTTTAAAACTATATTTTAAATTCATATTTTTTTATCGCTTTCAATCCGGCCATCCCTAAGGCGGATAATCCTTTGGGCAAAATCCGCAATTTCCTCTTCATGAGTAATCAAAATAATAGTATGGCCTTTTTCATGATTAAGCTTTTTAAAAATATCCATAATCTGCAAACCAGTCTTGGAATCAAGATTGCCGGTTGGCTCGTCGGCAAAGATAACTCCGGGATTAATCACTAAAGCCCTGGCAATGGCTGCCCGTTGTTGTTCGCCTCCTGAAAGCTGAGAGGGTCGATATTCTTGGCGATGGCTTAAACCAACTTCATCAATTGCCTTTAGCACCATCTTATTCCACAACTCTTCTTTAATGGGAGAATATACTAAAGGAAGTCTGACATTATCTGAAACAGTCGTTCTGGATAAAAGATTGAATGATTGAAAAACAAATCCCATTCGGCTGTTCCTAATCTTGGCCAGTTCGTCATCAGTATATTCATTCATGGTCTTGTCTTCAAACAAATATTTTCCTTGGCTTGGTTTGTCTAAAAAGCCGAGGATGTGTAATAAGGTTGATTTGCCTGATCCCGAAGGACCCATAATAGCCACAAACTCGCCTTTCTCAACTGAAAAGTTAATGTTTTTTAAAACCTCGGTTTTAAGCTCACCGGTTAAATATGTTTTCTCCAGATTTTCAACTTGAATAAAAGCCATTTTAAAAATCTCTTTAGTTATGAGCAGTGCAGCACCAATAAATATAAACTAGTTTTCTTTTATTGAAGTGACTACCTTGTCCCCTTCACTCAGGCCTTCAATGATTTCAATCTCCCCGTTAGAATTTTTTAAGCCGGTTGTCACATGAATTGTTTCAATCTTATTACCCTTTTTCAAAATCCTAACCAGTTTGTCGCCATTCTCAGAAAAAACGGCCCGCTGAGGAATTAAAATCACTTCTTGTTTTTCAGCTGTCAGAATATCAACGTCAGCAGTCATCCCCGACCTCAAGCGATCGTCTTTATCAATAAATTGAAGAGTTACTTTGTAAGTCGATAAACCCTCGATAATAGTTTCAGCCGGATCAACTTTAACTACTTTAGCTTTGAAAACCACGTCAGATCCATATGCATCCAAAGTCACATCGGCTGAATTTCCAACCTTAATCTTGGCAATATCAACTTCAGCTACCCTAGATTCTATTTCAAACTCAGAAGCAGACATTAAAGATAAAACTACCAGACTAGGACTAACGCTTTCACCAACTTCAACTTCCAGTTTAGTAACCACGCCATTAATCGGAGAGAAAATTACTGTTTTAGCCAGCTGGCTTTTAATATTTTGAACAGCTGCTGAGGCAGCATCAACCAAGGATTGCTGGATTAAAAGTTGGTTTGGAGTCGCCCCAGCTTCCTTAAGGGCAAGCTGGTCTAAGGCTGAATTATATGAATTTTGGGCACTGGTGACGCTAGCTTCAGCCACAGTTAGATTGTAAGTATTGGTTGACTTCTGAACTAAAATCACCTGGCCTTTACTGGCAATAGTTGAAATTTCAGTCAAGATATTGCTCTTTTCAGTATTTAAATTTGTTTTTTCTGTAGCAGTTAAATCTATATCCATCGGTATTAAATTAAGGGCATTTTTTACGTCTTGCAATGCGCCCTCGGTATTCAGAATCGCCAGGTCAATATCATTCTGATTTTTACTTAAAACCGCTTTTTGAACTTGACCAAAAGCTCCGCCAGAAAGACTGGAAATTGATGAATTTGTCCAGCGTCCGGCATCTTCTGCTCCAAGCAAAGATAAAATTGCTTTTCTTTTAGCATCAGCAATATTACTGTCACTATAAAAATGATTGTATTGAATGTCAGTCAAGACATAAAGAGAGCTTTTGGCATAGCTGACTGATTTCTGCAAACTAGATAAGGCGCTGCTGTAAGTATTATCAAGGTCTGCAACAGCTTTATCCTGAATTGTTTTTTGATTTGCCTTAGCCTCAGCTAAAGATTTTTCCAAGCCTGAAGCAAGAGTTCTGGCTGCTAACAGCTCTTCTGGCCTGGTACCAGACTGAAGTTCATTAAAACGAGACTGCTCAGCTGCCAAGCTGGCCTCAGCTTGATTCAACTGACTGTAGAGCTGGCTGGCATCAAGTTCAATAATTCTTTCATCAGCATAAATCTGGTCGCCCACTTCTTTGAAGATGCGGCTGACTCGGCCCGAAGTTTCAAAGCCCATATCAAGGCCTTGTCTTGGCTTGAGACGGCCCGAGACATTAACTTCCTGAATTAAGACCCCCTTCTGAGCTGTTATAAAATCATAATCAATCTTGTTTTTTGATTTCAGAATGACTATCCCCGCGATAATAACAATTAAAACAACTGTGCTCAAAATTAAAAGATTCTTTTTGCTCATTTTTATCTTCTTGGTAATCATCTTAAATTAAATAATTTTTTAAAAACTTGTTTAGTTAATTCAATATTAAATACAATCCATTTTTTAAAAGCTACTGATAAAGGCCACTTCTTATTCTTATTAATTGTTATTAAACCATTTAAAGGCACGAATTTAACTTTTTCAAGGACAATCAGATTATTTAAGAAAAGCTCAGCGCCGTATCCTGTTCCGGCTATCTGATCGAGATAAGGTAAAATGTCTTTTTTAAAATAAACTCTTTGGCCGCCGGTGTAAACATTCAGCTTGATGAGAAAACCCAGTAATGATTTGTAAAATTTGCTAGTGGTGTCAGATAAAGCCAGCCCAATGGCTGCCTTAAAGCCTTGGTTTAAAACCGGCTCAACCAAGTCTTTGAGATGATCTGGAGAAAGATTAGGATGATCGCTATCTAAAAAAACAATTATTTCTCCTTTAGCCGCTTTGATTCCAACGGCCAGGGTATAACCCTTGCCTTGATTTTTGCCAAGATCAATTAACTCTATCTTATTACCAAAGTTTTTTAAAACTGACAAGCTCAGATCCGAAGAACCGTCGTTAATACAGATAATCTCAAAAGCTACTTCTGAAGCTAAAACAGTTTCAATAACGCCCTTAACAGTCTTCTCTTCGTTGAAAACTGGAATAATGACCGAAACCTTATTCATTTTATACCTTAATCATAAAATATGTCTGTAAATTTCGTAAGAAATTACATTTTATGCCAAATTCTAATAAGAATTTTCATCGTTATTCCTAAAGTTAAAATGCTTAGCCAGATAAGAATTAATGTATCGTTTTACCTCTTTAAGATCTTTCATGTCTTCAGACTCGCTGATCATTTTTAACAGATCTTTGAGAGATCTTATCTTTTTTCTATTATAAACGGTCTTGGCTTTCTTTGGGCTCATGCCATTAATCTGAGCAATGGTTCTGGCAATATCTAAAGCTTCTTTGAGATAAACCGAGGGTAACAATGAAGAATCCATTTTCTGTCTCTTGAGAACATAGGAGATATCTTTAAGTTTAATTTTCTTGGTTTTTTTCTTTCTTAAAATCTTATTCAGATAAACTTCAATGCCGTATCTAGTTTTAGACATTTGCTCTAGATATGGCCAAAGATCCTTCTTAAAATAAGCCCTTTGGCCGCTGAATGAAGTCAGAGGATCAAACAAGCCCGAGGTTGAAGAAATGCTAGTTATAACCACTTGAGCCTCATTAATTAATAATGGCATGACCATTTTTTCAATGTGCTCTGGTTTTAGATTAACTAAGTCGGCATCCAAGAAAACGATGATTTTACCTCGAGCTCTTTTAACGCCAACAGCCAAAGCAAATCCTTTGCCGTGATTTCTTTTTAAATTAATAAGTTTAATACGATCAGTAAACTTTTCTAAAACCCCTTGACTGTTATCGGTTGAACCGTCGTTGACAAAAATCAATTCAAAGCCGGACTCTAATTTAATTAGGCTCCGAACAACACTAGCTACGGTTCTTTCTTCATTAAAAACCGGGACGATAACAGAAATATTTTGTTCTGACATAAGAAATTATCTTGATTTCTCGCTAAAGCTCGAAAGTAAGAAATTATCTTGATTTCTCGCTAAAGCTCGAAAGTAAGAAATTATCTTGATT
>CAYTHH010000001.1:169202-169286 GCA_964437545.1 uncultured Candidatus Saccharibacteria bacterium
TCTCGCTAAAGCTCGAGTCAAGTATTTAAACAATAATATCATGCCCTCTTGATTAATGAAAGAGTCTCCTGTCTTAAAATGAAA
>CAYTHH010000002.1:0-60754 GCA_964437545.1 uncultured Candidatus Saccharibacteria bacterium
TTAAATATCCCATAGGGTCTAAGAACGAGGTCGAAGGTCGCGAGGTCAGTCTCGCGCTTTCCACGCCCACCAAGAATTTAAATATCCCATAGGGTCTAAGAACGAGGTCGAAGGTCGCGAGGTCAGTCTCGCACTTTCCACGCCTACACAACAAGTTTTTTTGATAATTTTAACATATATTGGTGTTGCCAAAGATAATCATAAGAAAAAAAACAAATAAACAAGGCTTCACTCCGATTGAGCTTTTGGTAGTTATTGCCGTTATCGGACTCTTAATTTCAATGGTTCTTGTGGCTTTGGGCAGCTCCAGAAAAAAGGCAAGAGATGCCGTTAGACGGACAGATATTATTCAGATAGAAAGAGCTTTGTTATTATACTGGGAAAAATTCGGAGAATTCCCAAATGAATACTGTATTGACACTAGTATCGGTAGCGATGTCAATGGCTGCACAGGATGTGCTTGGCCCTGCACTGCCAATGACTGGGATCACAACAGTCCCGTTTGGAAAGGATTAGTAGACAATGACTTTATGAACACGTTGCCCAAAGATCCTATTAATAATGCCACTTATTATTACAGCTATGAACCTTGTTGCAACCAAAATTGCGGCTCGGAAAGAACTTGCATAGATAATGGCTGCTGTGAATATACTATCGAAGCTCATAGATTGGAAACAACTGGTGCAGCTTTTACAAAATGGGGGAGGTGGTAATAATTAGGGGCCTATAGTTTAATGGTAGAACTCTACATTTGCAATGTAGTGATGGCAGTTCGATTCTGCCTAGGTCCACAACGAAATAAATTTGCAAAGCAAATTTAAACGTTGTAGGAACATAGAAATTGTTTAACAATTTCGTACGTTCCACCAAAGATAAAAATTAATATCATTTTAAGTAAATGCCCTCTCGTTGGACAATCAAAGAAGAAAAAAATAAGAAAAAAGAGTTAGTAACACTGTATGTAAAGGAAAATAAAACGATCTTTGAAACGGGAAAAATATTAGGAATCAAATACCAAACAGTTTACGATCGTTTAAAAAGATTGGGAATTCCGACTTGCCCGGAAAGAAAACCTAAATTCCGTAATTTCCGCACTGATATTAAAATTCCAAATAAATACTCTGGAAAACTGGCTGAATTTGTAGGAATATTGCTTGGCGACGGCCACATATCAAACACTCAAATAGTCATTTATATTAATAGTTTAGAAACACCCTATATTAAATACATTGAAAAACTGTTTAAAAAACTTTTCGGTGCCGCATCGCATAAGAGCCACGCCTTATCAAAAAGAGTTCGAGAATACCATGTAACAGATATTCGCCTTGGCTCAACAGAATTAGTACGATACTTTCTCAAAATGGGATTAGTGAGGAATAAAACTAAATCACAAATTGATATTCCTGCTTGGATAAATATTAAACAAAAATACCAATTAGCTTTCCTTCGCGGTTTCTTTGACACAGATGGTTCCGTTTATAAATTAAAATTCGGTACTCAGATATGTTATAAAAATGCATCTATTCCTCTTTTAAAATCTACGCAGAAAATACTTACCGATTTCGATTACCACCCTTCACAAATCAGTTATCGTTCTTTATACTTAACAAGGAAAAAAGATTTGCGCCGATTTTTTAAAGAAGTGGGGCCAGCAAATCAAAAGCACCTTAACAGAGCAAAATTGTTTAAAGTCATCTAACCAGGGGTACTCAAGCGGTCAACGAGAGCAGACTGTAAATCTGCTGGCTAACGCCTTCGTAGGTTCGAATCCTACCCCCTGGACCAAGTTTTTCAAAAAATCGCCAAAAAGGTTGTTTTTGGTTTTGTGTTTCCAAATTATTGAATCATAACGAAGCTATTGATAAAACTAATCCTGTATTATATAATTTTAATAGAATCTACCACCACAAGTGCAAAGGAGGCACACATGTGTAATCTACCGTTTTGGCAAAAGAAGAAAGCAAGAAAAAAAAAGTACAAAGTTCTAAGATATCTGTCGAGCGCGAAGTGGGGAGCTTCCACTTATCTGAGAGCGGTCAATGGCAAGGTCGTTGAAACTGGGAATTCTATATGGGCAGAAGAGGGCGATGACGTTCGCTTTGTGGGTATTCCCGACCTATCATGGTATCGTGCCGAAGAGGAACCGACTTATCTGATCAGAGTCACGCTGGCCCTTGAGGTTGAGGGCTGCAAGATCGAAGTGAAAACTAATGTCCTGATTTTCTTTCGGACTGTCGAGAAACCCTCTTATTGGAAAAGTGACGGCAGCACTTATTGGACTACCAAGTTCGACATGCAAGAATTGTACGAGAAGGTCGCACTCAGGGAGTTTAAGCACATTGATGATTGGTTGACACATCTTTTCTTAACCGCGGCAAGTACGAATGAAGCAGTTCAGTTGGCTTTTCGTCGCTATGTAAAGAATGAAAAGCCTGTCCGATTTATACAGGAACTGGCTACTGCTCTGAAAGGCCTCGGATTCTCGGGACAACCATTAAGCAACATCGTTGCTATCAAGATTACGCCAATGGTTGATACCATGAAAGCCATGGTAACCGTTAAATACGGCCACTGGCGATAACGCTATGCGGGGAAGGAAAACCTTCCCCGTACTGTTTTAATTGTAGCTAAACAATATTAAACAAGTTTTAATGTCGTTCAACCAGGGAAGCCGTTTGTGGATAATAAATTACCGTCTGTTATTTGAGGCGGTTTTTTGGTAGAGTGAAACAATGAACAGGGTTAAAATAGTAGGTGTTTATATAGAAAAGGATAATAAAGTTCTAATGGTTCAAGAAAAAGGCCAATCTTTTGGTTTATGGTCAATTCCATTGGGGCATGTGGATTCGGGAGAGTCACTAAAGAACGCCGCAGTTAGAGAGGCAAAGGAGGAAACCGGTTATGATGTCAAAATAATTAGGAAATTAGAACAAAAAATAATATCTGGCACAGAATATAAGGGCGGAAAGGGAGATAATGATAAAGAAATAGAGTTAAATTTCTTTGAAGGAATAATAACCGGGGGGAAGCTAGAAGCCGATAAAGAAGATTTACTTGATGCTAAATGGTTTGATAAAGAAGAGATAAAACAAATATCTCTTAGGGGTAATTGGTTAAACACATTATTTCAATAAACAGGTTCTAACATCCCTCCTTCATCAAGATTACGGACGGGCAAGGCGTCCCATAGGCAGGACAGGATTTTTAACTCAAAGAATCGCCAAAAAGGCGATTTTTTGGTAAGATAAAGTATATGATAAAAGCGGTAATATTTGACCTTAACGGAATATTTATACAGGGCCCAAGATTAAGTGATAGATTCAGGGACGTTTTTGGTATTGAGACAAAAGATTTCTTACCCATATTAAAGGAGATAATGACAAAAATAAGAAAGCCAAATGCGGGAAGTACTTTCAGTTATTGGAAACCATATCTAGAAAAATGGAATATTAATTTAACGGAGAAACAATTTTTTGATTTTTGGTTCAATGCCGAGAAAGAAATTCCAGAGTTAGTTGAATTGGCGAAACAAATAAAAAAGATGGGCGTTAAAGTGTTTATTCTATCAAATAACTTTGCCGAAAGAGCTGATTATTACAAAAAGAATTCTCCATTTCTAACAAAGATTCCTGATAAAATCTATTATTCTTGGCAGACAGGTTTCGTTAAACCAGATCCCCAAGCATTTAAGAATCTACTAATTGAGAATAATTTTAAACCCGAGGAATGTATTTATTTTGATGATTTGGAGGAAAATATTAAAGTGGCAAATGCCTTAGAGATAAAAGCTTTTCTCTATAAAAATGTCATTTGTTTAGAAAAAACATTGAAAGATAATCGAGTAATCTAATTTACTAAACAAATTCTAATATCGTCCCGTAAGGAGGATTAAGATTTTCAAAGAATCGCCAAAAAGGCGATTTTTTGGTAAGATAAAAATATGAAAAAGCAGAAATTATATCCAGAACCAACGGTCGGCGCTTTAATCTTCAATAAAGAAGGAAAGATTTTTCTAATGAAATCTCCGAAATGGCGTAATCTGTATTCATTAACCGGAGGACATATAGAACTTGGAGAAACCGCCGAGCAAGCTCTTACACGGGAGGTGTGGGAAGAAACAGGGTTAAAGATTAATAATATAGAATTTTCTGGTCTGCAAGAATATGTTTTCGGAAAAGAATTCTACAGGCCGAAACATTTCATCTTCTTAGACTTTAATTGCAAAACGAATAACCAAACAGTGAAACTTGATGGTAGAGAGGGAACAAGTTATGTTTGGGTGACTATCAACGAAGCATTAAAGCTGCCGCTTAATCCGTATACTAGAACGACAATCCTGAGGTATAAACGAAAGCATCGCCGTTAAAACAGGTTCTAACATCCCTCCTTCATCAAGATTACGGACGGGCAAGGCGTCCCATAGGCAGGACAGGATTTTTAACTCAAAGAATCGCCAAAGAGGCGGTTTTTTGGTAAGATAGAATATATTTACACAAAGTTATGGACTTGAGCCTTTTTACAAAATATTATGGATTTGATTGGCTAGCTGTTCTGATAGGTGTCATTGGTATGTGGAAACTAGGAAGCAAGAAACGAAGTGGTTTTATATTCTACATGATTGCCGCCATGGCGGGTTTTGTATTTGCTTTGTTAGCTCATACCATTGCTTATATGATAGTTAATGTTATTACTTTCTTTCTGCAATTGAGGGGTTTCCTTAAATGGCGTAAAGATGATCTAGGGAAGGTGGCTCATCAAACAGGTTCTAACATCGTCCCATAGCCTAGGCAGGACGTATTATTTTAACTCGATTTTAACCCAATATTATTCTCATACTGGGGTAGGTTTTTAGATTTGACTAATTTAACTTAATGTGATATAATATAGGCATCGTGGTTGTTTATCGTGCCACTATTCTATCTGAGGAGGAACAAATGTTCATTGTAACGGTTGATTTCAAGGGAACCCTGGCAAATAGTGATACCAAACAATTTCTTGCCGGGATGAGAACGGCTGCCTTCGGACCAATTCCTGCAGAAACCCAGAAAGCGAATGACTTGGATTTCAATGCCGACTGCATCGCAATCCATCTCAACCTCGGTCCCAAGACTATTCTGGGTCGAATTCTGAAGCCGATAACTTCAGGAAATTTCCCTGATTTCCTGGCGGCGATCTGTTTCTCGGCAAAGCCAACGTACATTCCGCACGACGCGGATCTGATCTCAGCCATCTCAACGGCGGCGGGAAAGTTTATGGAATCATGTGGGTTGCTTTCGCAGGGAACGAAAACCGCAGCCTGGGCCATTCCATTTGTCTTGGGAAAATGGACGGCAACCACCGCCAAATGACCAGCGAGGTTAGTAGAACAAAACGCACACCGAAACATGGCGTGCGTTTTCATTTCCAAGCTTCAATAAAAACAGGTTCTAACATCGTCGCCTAGGCGGAGGAGCTAAGTTTGTGGATCATACAAATTACCGTCTATTATTTAAGGCGATTTTTTGGTAGAATAGAATAAGGGTCTAGATAATTTGTTAATAAAAATATAATTACTATGATACTAAAAATTTTATTAGCCATAGTAGTAGTCTTATTAGGGTTGATGGTAGTATTTCGGAAGAAGATACGAAAAATTACCATAAATAAACCTTTATTTATATTAGGAATTTTATTAGCTTTAGCAGGTGCTTTCTTAATGTGGAATGGTCATATTTTAGGAGAAAATACTACAGGTATCGCAACTGTTATAGGTATTGTTGGGATAGGATTAATAGCTACATCATCAGTATCAGGTAAATCCAAAAAAACTCCAAATCAATAAATGATCATCAATTAGCTTTTATCAAACAGGTTCTAACCCATTCAATGCGATTCAGGGTCTATGACATCGTCGCCTAGGCGGAGGAGCTAAGTTTGTGGATCATACAAATTACCGTCTATTATTTAAGGCGATTTTTTGGTAGAGTGAAAATATGAAAAAAGATACTGTTAAAAAAATTGTTAAAGATAAATATAAGAAAATAGCGATTAGCGGTTCTTCTTGTGGATGCAGTTGTAATAATGCAAAGACTATTTCAAAAAACATCGGTTATTCTGAAAAAGAGTTAAAAATAGTTGGAGAAGCGAATCTAGGCCTTGGTTGCGGGAATCCATTAGCATTTGGAAAAATAAAAGAAGGAGATACAGTTTTAGATTTGGGGTCTGGGGCTGGGATCGACGCTATTTTAGCTGCCAAAAAGGTTGGAATTATGGGGAAAGTTATCGGTATAGATATGACCGAAGAAATGGTAAAAAGAGCCAGAGCAAACGCTAAAAAGAATAATATAACAAACGTAGAATTTCTTTTAGGAGAAATAGAAAATTTGCCTCTAGGGGATAATTCTGTAGACACGATAATTACCAATTGCGTTATAAACCTCTCTCCTGATAAATTTAAAACCTTTAGTGAAGCATATAGAGTTCTTAAACCAGGAGGAAAAATTTATCTTTCGGATATTGTTTTATTAGAAGAACTTTCAGAAGATCAAAAGAATGACAAGGATCTATTATCTGGTTGTGTCGCAGGGGCCTTATTAAAAGAGGATTATCTGAATAAAATCAAGAATGCAGGATTTAAGATTCGTATTCTATATGAGAATAAAAGAATCAGCAAAGAACAGTATAATGGAATTGCTTTAGAAAGCTTAATGGTTGAATTAATAAAATAAAAAAACTAGCTAAAACAGGTTCTAACATCGTCCCATACTGTAGACAGGGCAGGATTAAGTTTGAAAAGACGACAAGTATAGAATAAATTAGAACCGAAAGATCGCCCTTATGTCTTTTAGGCCAGGTGATTTTTTGATATAATAGAGGAATAAAAATAAAGGAACAATCCAATAATAAAATGTTTTATGAGTAAAAAAGAGCCACAAAATTGTTGGGAATTTTGGAACTGTAATATTAGGGTTAGAAAAAAGTGTCCAGCATATATAAACAATCTAGGAAAGGATTGTTGGATGATAGCAGGATCAATTACTAAAGATCCTGCCTGCCCGAAATTAAAACACCAGTTTAGAAATTGCTGGCAATGTGACTGGTTTAAAAAATTAAAACCCGATTTTAAATAAATCTTCAAATAGTTTAAGGAAGAACAAAACAAGCTCTAATATCGTCTAGCCAAATGGGAAGCTAATAAGGTTGCCAAAAAAGCGGTTTTTTGGTAAGATGAGAATATATTCGTTAGAGTTTTTTAAATTTGGATTCCGTAATAAAACATGAGAAAAATTGTCATTTGTGGTTCAATGGCTTTTAGCCAAGCGATGATTAATACTGAAAAAGAGCTCAAAGCTTATGGCTTTGAAGTTGTTTTACCAGATGATATTGAGCAATATATTGATGGAAAGTGGGAGAAAAAACTTGCTTCAGGCTGGAACTCTCAAGTAGAAGGCGCTAAGAGAAAAATTGAAAACAATCTTATTAAAAGGCACTACGAAGAAATAAAAAATGCTGATGCTATTCTGGTTATCAATCAAAATAAGAAAGGAATTAAAAACTATATAGGTGGCAACACTTTCTTAGAAATGAGTTTTGCCTTCGTACTTAATAAAAACATCTTTGTTTTAAATAGGCTTCCGGAAGAGCTGACTCTAATTTACCAAGAATTAGTAGCTATGCAACCAATAGTTCTTGAGGGTGATTTAACCAAGATTACTGATAATTTTTAAGCCAAATAAGTTCTAACATTGTCGCCTAGGCGGAGCTTACCTTTGACAAATACCACATTTAGTGGTATCTTGTGTTTAGATTATTCGATCACAAATCCTGAGGAGGATAAAATGAAAGCTTCGGAACTTCTTGAACTCTCGGAGGAAGAACTTGAGAGATTGAGAGATAAAAAAACCATGCCATTAGGGATATACGATCATTATGTAGAGGGACTGAAGTTTTTTGCAAAGAATATGGGCATAACCTTAGAAAAGGCTATTGAGCTTACATTTGCCAGCAATGATGAGCACAGTGTTCATTATATAATGGCGTATCAACATTTAAGGGGGAAGCGTTAACAGACCGCCGAGAATATTATAATATTCCGGCGGTTGTTGTTTTTATATCAAACAGGTTCTAACATCGTCCCATAGCCTAGGCAAGATTAAGCTCAAAAGATCGCTTTTTAAGCGGTTTTTTGGTAAGATAAAATATATGGAAGAAGAAATTCTAAAGAAAATTGAAGCCCAAGATAAAAAGCTAGAAGAGATTTATCATTCTATTGAGAAAATGAGGAAGTATTTTCTCTGGACACTCATTATAACGGTGGCTTTGATTGTTCTACCGATAATTGGTTTAATATTTGCTATTCCTAAATTCCTGGATATTTACAGTAATGCTCTTATTTTTTAGACCATGTCAGTTGATTAAAAATACCCTAAATTAAGAACTATTCTATATAAAAATAAAGTTCTAATGTCGATCCGAGGCTAATCCAAATATTGACAAGCCCTTGTGATCAGAGTATATAATAAATATCATATGAAAATCCAATCCATTAAAAAATATTATGCTTTTAAGACTCTCTCATCCGCAGGGCTGGGTTTTTAAAGATAAATAAAAATTTTAAAGACAAACTTAGCCTCCTGCTGGAGGTTTTTTTAATTCGATGAACAAACAAATCAAAAAACTGAATAATTCTAACTTTAATTATTACTACTACGGCATCATTTTCCAGAGGCCAGTTTCGGAATGCCGAAGTAGTCACAGCTCCTAAAAACATTTCGACTTCTAAAACTGGTCTCGCGGAGATCAGTTTTAGTTCATTGATATAGTTAAAAGGAGAATAAAATGATAAACGAAAACGTCAATCTAAGTGAGTGTAACGGAATCATGGTTACTCTCGACAGCGCCCGCTATGACACAGCAGTGAGCGCTCAAATGCAAAACCTCAGTAAAATAGGGGAATTGCATCGGGGATACACTCTGTCTACATACACCCCGGCAGCCCACACCTCCATTTTTCTTGGACACCTTCCGTCAACAAGAATAGATGGAAAATTCCCATACTACCACGAACCGGCAAAACAGCTATGGAGAATTACTACTGGGCCAGCCCGCGACGCCAATAAGGGTTGCGGCATCCTGTTTCATGGAAACAATGTCATCGAGGGCTACCGCAGAATGAATACTTATGTCCTCGGCATTGGCGGAGTCTCCCAGTTTTCAAGTAAAAGCTTCTTAAGAGAAGCCTATCCTTGGACTAACTTTATCTATTATGGTCCGGATATGAATGAAGAGCCTTTAGCGCCAAGAAATCCAGAAACATTTCCGCTAAATCATGTAGAAGAAATAGCTGAAACGCTAAGGGGAAAAGAACAATGGTTTTTGTTCATCAATTGTCCAGAACCCCACTATCCGTATGACTGGGGAAAAGGAATTGATGACAAAATCATGAATATCTTCCCACAACTGGCCAAAACCCTTAATCTGCGATCCTTGACCGCTCCAATTGAGGCGTTTGAAGCATTAAAACCGTTTGCTGATGACTTATGGCAAATGCAGGAAAAAGGCTTAAGGGCAATTGACTTGAAACTGGAATTTCTTTTCCGCAACCTTAAACAAATCTCAGAACGACCGATCTATGCTGTGGTCTGCGGGGATCATGGAGAAAACTTCGGAGATGGAAACTCTGAAGCCGGAGGGTCTCCGCTCGGCCTTTATGGCCATATGCACCCATCTAGAGAATGCACACAAGTGCCAATGTGGATGGGAATGCTCTAAAATCTGGGCCTCCGTAAGAAAAAACTTACGGGGGCCTAGAACTATCTTTTATTTTAACTTATATTAAAAATTAATTAAAAAACATGAAATTAAATCAAAATCCCTTTATAGTTATTCTAGGCATTATTCAAGATGGCGGCCTGCCTCAATGCGGCTGTAAAAGATTATGCTGTAAAAAAGCTTGGAAAAAACCGTCTTTAAGAAAATGGGTGGCTAGCTTGGCTATTATTGATCCAAAAACAAAACAAAGATGGCTGATTGATGCCACTCCGGATTTCAAGCATCAGCTAGCTTTTTTAGACCAGGTCTTTTCGGTCAAGAAAAAATCTCCTGGGCTTGCTGGCATATTCTTAACCCACGGGCATGCCGGGCATTATACTGGTCTTTTGTGTTTTGAAAAATCTACCTTAAACAGCAAAAATGTTTTGGTTTGGACAATGCCTAAAATGGAAAAACTATTAAAAAATAACATTCCCTGGAAAGGCCTTGTGAAAGGAAAGAATATTGCAATTAAAAAGCTTTGTAAAAATAAAGAAGTGGCTTTAAATAACAATCTTTCTGTTTTGCCGTTTCTGGTTTCTCATCGTGACGAATTTACGGAAACAATTGGTTTTTTTATTAAGGGTCCGAATAAAACCTGTTTATTTGTTCCAGACATTGATAATTGGCAAAATATTGAAGAAAAGATTTTAAAATCTGACATTGCTTTTTTAGACGGCACATTTTTTGAGCCAAAAGAAATACCAAACCGAGATATTTCAAAAATTCCTCATCCATTAATAAAAGAAAGTATTAAGCGTTTTGCTGATTTACCCTTGAAAGAAAAACAGAAGATACACTTTATCCATTTTAACCACACTAATCCCGTTCTCGTTAAAAACAGCCGGGCACAAAAATTAATCAAGAAAAATCATTTTAGAATAGCAAAACAAGGACAAGAATTTTCGCTTTAAGAGTTTAGGCCTAGGTTTTTATTGTGCTATAATAAATCAATATTATGACCACAAAAGAAAAATTAGACCTCGTCAACCAAGTTGGCGAAGAAATTGTCACCAAGGCAGAACTTGAATCTCTGCTTGAAAAGGAAAAGAACTTGATTGCCTATGACGGCTTTGAACCCTCAGGACAAATCCATATTGCCCAGGGGATTTTAAGAGCTATTAATATTAACAAGATGACTAAGGCTGGAATCAAGTTCAAGATGCTGGTAGCTGACTGGCATGCCATGACTAATGATAAAATGGGTGGTGATTTGGAAAAGATTAAGATTGTTGGTAAATATTTTATTGAAGTCTGGAAGGCCTGCGGCATGGACTTGAAAAACATAAAATTTGTTTGGGCTTCAGACTTGGTCAAAGACAGTAATTATTGGGAGCTAGTCTTGAGAATAGGCAGAACCAATAAACTAGCCCGCTTCATCAGAACTGCTGAATTCATGGGAAGGGAAGCAGCCGCAGAAACTCTGTCTGCTGCCCAGTTATTTTATCCTTGCATGCAAGCTGCTGACATTTTCACTTTAGGAGCTAAAATTACTCAATTGGGCATGGACCAAAGAAAGGTTAATATGTTGGCTCGAGAAATCGGACCACAGCTCGGTTTTTGGAAACCGGTAGTAGTTTCTCACCACATGCTCATGGGCCTGGGACAACCTTTAGCTAATAAAACAGCAAACAAAGCATCGCGCACTATTGCTTTAAAAATGTCGAAATCAAATCCCGACCATGCCATTTTCATGACTGACAACAAAGAAGATATTGAGCGGAAAATCAATAAAGCCTGGTGTCCGGAAGGGGAGATCAGGGAAAATCCGATTCTAGAATACTGCCAATATATTATTTTTGAATCCTTTAACAAGCTCGGGATTAACGAAATAAAAATTGACAGACCAGCCAAGTTTGGCGGATCAGTTACTATCAAATCATTTTCTGAATTAGAAAACCTGTTTGCTAAAAAAGAGATTCATCCTCAAGATTTGAAAAAAGCGACGGCTAATCTCATCGACCAATTAATAACGCCTGTCAGACAGCATTTTACTAAAAACAACAACGCTAAAAAACTTTTAGAGCAAGTAAAAAGTTTCGGGGTAACAAGATAGGAACGTAACTTAAAAGAATTTAAAGCAAAATGAAGCTCCAGTCTGTCTGTAAGGTATTTATTATTTTTATTGTCGCCCAAAGGCGACTTCAGATAAATGGCACTGTTAGACAAAATCTTTGGGGATCCGAATAAAAAATACTTAAAAAGTCTGGCCCCTCTTATTGAAAAAATCAATTCACTCGAAAAGGAAATTGAAGCTTTTAGTAGTGAAAAGCTAAAAGAGAAGTCTTTAGGATTGAAAGAAAGGGTTGGGAAAGGAGAATTTCTAGACTCAATCCTTTCCGAAGCTTTTGCCTTAGTCAGAGAAGCTGCAAAAAGAAATTTAAAACAAAGGCATTTTGACGTTCAGCTTTTAGGGGGAATTGTCTTGCATCAAGGTAAAATTGCCCAGATGCTGACCGGAGAAGGGAAAACCCTGGCAGCCACTCTGCCATTGTATTTAAACGCTCTGGAGCAAAAGGGTTGCCATTTAGTAACAGTTAACGATTACTTAGCTAAAAGAGACGCTATTTGGATGGGTCAGATATATAATGCCTTAGGGCTCACTACGGGCTGCATTACCCAGCAAGGCTCTTTTATATATGACCCCAACTACAAGGAAGAAGACATTGAGGAGAAAGACAGGCAAAGAGATGAAACCGGCAGCTTTAAAATTATCGAAGATTTCTTAAGGCCATGCACTAAAAAAGAGGCTTATGAAGCTGAGATTACTTATGGCACCAATAATGAATTTGGCTTTGATTATTTAAGAGATAACATGGTTTATGATCTTAAAAATAAAAGCCAAAGAGATTTTAACTTTGCTATTGTTGACGAAGTTGACTCCATTCTTATTGACGAAGCTAGAACTCCGCTTATTATTTCCGCTCCAGAGCAAGAGCCCTCAAAAATGTACCAGGAATTTTCCAAAATCATTCCCAGTTTAAAAAAAGACGAAGATTATCAAATAGATGAAAAGTTAAGGGTGGTAACTCTGACCGAAGAAGGAATAAACCATGTTGAAAAGATAATGGGTTTACAAGATATTTACCAGCAATGGGGCATTAAGCAATTACATCATCTTGAACAATCCTTAAAAGCTGAAACTCTTTTTGAGAAAGATAAAGACTATGTTGTTAAAAATAATCAGATCTTAATTGTCGACGAATTCACCGGCAGGATCTTGCCAGGCCGAAGATGGTCAGGTGGCTTACACCAGGCAGTTGAAGCTAAAGAGAGAGTTACGGTTCAACCAGAATCCCTAACCCTAGGAACAATCACTTTCCAGAATTACTTTAGAATGTATAAAAAGCTCTCGGGCATGACTGGCACAGCCTTAACCTCAGCAGAAGAGTTTGCCAAGGTTTACAACTTGGAAGCAATCAGTATTCCTACCAACCGTCCTTTGGTTAGAAAAGATCTTAGCGACAAAGTTTTAAAATCAGAAAGTGGAAAATATAAGGCCCTGATTAAGGAAATTAAAGAAAAACATGAAAAGGGCCAGCCAATGTTGGTTGGCACCAGGTCAGTTCAAAAAAACGAATATTTAGGAGAGTTATTAAATAGAGAGGGTGTTCCTCACCAGATTCTTAACGCTAAACATCATGAACAAGAAGGTCAAATCATTGCCCAGGCAGGCCAGATTGGCGCCGTTACCATTGCCACTAATATGGCGGGTCGGGGAGTGGATATTATTCTAGGAGGCAATCCCCCAAATCCAGCTCAAGCAGAAAAAGTAAAGGAGTTGGGCGGTCTGCACATCATTGGCACCGAACGCCATGACGCCAGAAGAATAGACGACCAATTAAGAGGACGAAGTGGCCGGCAAGGAGATCCGGGATCCTCCCAATTTTTCTTATCCCTGGAAGACGATCTCTTAAGAATCTTTGGCGGGGAAACCATTCAGAAAATGATGGAAGCTTTAAAGATTCCCGAGGACGAACCAATTGAAGCTTCAATGGTTTCCAAGGCTATTGAAGAAGCTCAGTCCAGAATTGAGGGGTTTAACCTTGATATGAGGTCCCATGTTTTAGAATATGACGACGTTATTAATAAACACCGGGAAACAATTTACAGGAAAAGAAAAGAAATTCTTGAGAAAACGAAGGAAGAAATATCTTCTTACGCTTTAGAACTGCTTGAGAAAAACAATTTTAATAAAGAAAACTATCAAAAAAAGCAGCAAGGGGTCGGCTCAGACAACTTTTGGCAAATTGAAAAGTTTATCTTTTTAAAAGTCATTGATAATCTCTGGATAGATCACTTGGAAAATCTCCAGACCTTACAAGATGCGGTTAGACTAAGAGCTTACGGTCAGAAAGATCCTTTAGTTGAATTCAAAAATGAAGCCCATAAAATGTTTCAATCCTTGTTAACGGTGTTTGAAGCTGAAGCTGCTAAATTTCTTAACGACGTTAAACCGTCTCTGCAAACAAGGGCACCAGCTGTTTCAACCAGCGTTCCTGGAGAAAAAAGAATCGGCCGGAATGATCCTTGTCCATGTGGTTCAGGTAAAAAATACAAGAAATGTTGCGGTCGCTAACGCCCCTGCCCCATTTCTTGAATCCCACGGCTGTGCCGTGGGATATAAACAGACAACGCGCAATCCTGGAGTTCCACCACAGGGCGGATACTACTGGAACAAGTATTGTTATGGAAAATAAGAATAATAAATCTATAATTGGATTAAAACGGGGGACAGTTGAATTAGTTAGCTATAATCCAAAATGGAAACAAAGCTTCAGATGTGAAGAAAAAAAGATACGCAAAGTTTTTGGTCAAGATGCACTAGAAATTCAACACGTCGGAAGCACGGCTATTCCAGGGATACTGGCCAAGCCAATCATTGATATCGCCATAGTTGTTCCATCTTTGCAAAAAGCAAAACGTTACAAGAAAAAACTAAAAGAAATAGGTTACGAAATAAAGAAAAAGGATCCTAAAAAAGAAAGATTGTTTTTTACAAAAGGCCCGGAAAGAAAACGGACACACTATCTTCATATCGGTAAGATTGGCAGCGGTTATACCGAAGACATGATTCTATTTAAGAATTATCTTTGTTACCATAAAGGCTCAGCAAAAAAATATTCTGATTTAAAGAAAAAATTGGGCAAGCAATATCAAAATGAAAGAGGAATTTATACTGCAAAAAAAGAAAAAATAATTAAAGAAATACTCAAAAGAGTAAAAAATCCATAGGCGCGAAGAAGTTGCTATAGAGGCATATAATAGTTGATATGTCAGAACTCTGTTCTGTCATAATACAAGATGAATAAGCTTGGAAATCCTAAAAAACTGAGAAATATTTTTTTGTTAATCCTAGTAGGGGTAATTATTATTGCCATGAACTATACTGGTTTAGGATTAAGAACTAAAGATCTTTTTTTAACTGTTTCTTCTCCATTACAAGCTTTTTTTTGGCAACAAGGCCAGGACTTGAACCACTTCATTGATAAATTAAAAGGCATTAATTCCCTTGAGGGAGAAAACTCTTATTTAAAGCTGGAAAATCAAAGATTAAGGGCAGAGTTAGCTAATCTCTTAGAATTAAAGAATGAGAATCAGGAGCTGAGAAAAGCTCTGGATATTGGTTTAGAAAAAGAGTTTGAGATGACGATGGCCAATGTTATCAGTAAAGACCCTTTTCAAGATGTCGTTGTCATTGACAAAGGATCAAATGATGGTATTTCTGTTAATTTTCCCGTCATTAGTCCGCAAAAAAACTTGATCGGCAGAGTCGAAGAATCCTTTCCCAACTTTTCTAGAATTATTTTAACTTCTAACAAAAGAAGTTTGATCAGCGCCAAGATAAGCAATCAGGAAGAAACTATTGGCGTTGCTAATGGAGAAGGCAATTTAAAATTGGCTTTTGACTTAATCCTTCAGGATAATAAAATTGAGAAGGGAAGTTTGGTTCTGACTACTTCGCTCGGCAATATCTTTCCTAAGGGTTTATTGATTGGAGAAATCAAAAGTATTGATTATTCAGACGTTAAGCCCTTTCAAACCGCCCAAATAGATTCTGGCCTTGACTTAAATAAACTGAGCTCTGTTTTCGTCATCACTAACTTAAAATGAATAGAATGAAAAAGATTTTTACCTCAATTGCTGTCATTTATCTTTTAATTATTTTTCAGACCAGTTTTCTGACTCATTTTGAGCTTTGCCGCTATTCGCCCAATCTAGCAATCATTTTTGTTGTCTTTTTCAACTTTTTTGAAAAGCAAGAGGAAAAGAACGGCCTAATGATAGCTGGGGTTTGCGGATTTCTTTTAGACATTTTCTCTGGAAAACCTTTTGGCTTCTATACTGCAATTCTTTTAATTGCTTCCTTGATTATTAAAGTTATTGTCAAAAAATATCTTTATCTGAAACCCTCTAAATGACCAATCTCAGAAAATATGCTGTCAGGAGGAATAAGCAAGAACTCGAACCCCAAGAGGTGTTTTTAGATGGCTTAGCTCAAAAAAGACAGGAAAAGACTAATATGAGAGAATTAAAGTTTGAAGTGCCACCGTCAAAGAACGCCCTTAATGGCTTACTAATATTTTCCTTATTTATTCTTTTAGTTTTACTAGGAAAAACGCTTCAACTTAATATTACGAGGGGAAAAGATTTAGCTGCTTTAGCTGAAAAAAACGTTTCCAGAATTACTCCGATCAGAGCCAATCGAGGTATAATCTATGATCAATTTTCTAAAAAACTGGTTAGCAATTTGCCAAGTTTTGATTTAATCCTAGATAAAAGAGACTTACCAGAAGATAAAGATTCAGTTTTTAAAGAAATTGAAGCTGTTGCCAAGATTATTAATAAAGATGTTAATGTTCTAGAAAAAGAGGTTTCTGATTCTAAAGAAACAAAGATGGTTATTGCTGAAAATCTGGATCATCAGATTCTAATTCTCCTTAAAACCGAGATTGATAATTTGATTGGTTTTCAAATAGAAGAAAATACGGTCAGAGATTACTTAGATGGATCTTTTTTCTCCCAAGTGTTGGGATATACCGGCAGAATTAATCCAGATGAATTCAATCAGCTAAAAGAAAAAGATTATTTCATCTCAGATTACCTTGGCAAGCAAGGATTAGAAAAATCATATGAGGAAATCTTAAGAGGCAAACCTGGAATTTTTGAAATCCAAAAAGATGCGACCGGCAAAAAGATTAAAGAGGGGATTACCAGAAACCCAGAGGCAGGTCAAAGCTTAATTTTGTGGCTTGACGCTGATCTTCAAAAAAAGCTTCAAGAAGAATTGTCAGTTATTTCTCAAAGCATCGGCACCAGAAAAGCTGCTGCTGTGGCCATGGATCCAAAAACTGGCGGAGTTCTGGCAATGGTATCTTTGCCAAGCTTTGATAATAACATCTTTTCGCAAAATCTTTCTCAAGAATCCTTTGCCAAGATAATTAATGATCCAGCTAAACCGCTTTTTAATCGAGCTGTTTCAGGAAATTATGCTTCGGGATCAACAATTAAGCCATTAACTGCTGCGGCTGCTCTCCAGGAAAAGATAATCTCTCCGGAAAAACAAATTTATTCCGAGGGCTTCATTAGCGTAACCAACCAATACCACCCGGACATTATCTATACTTACCACGATACTGCCCCTCCCGGCTGGGTTGATATGAGAAGGGCAATCGCTATTTCCTGCAATGTTTATTTCTACACTATTGGCGGCAGCTATAACGTAATTACTTCCGAAGGAGTTAAATATCAGCCTGGCTTGGGCTCAGTAAAAATCAAGAACTATCTTAATTTATTTGGTTGGGGAGAAAAAACTAACGTTGACTTGCCTCAAGAAACAAGTGGCTTTATTCCGGATCATCGCTGGAAAGAAGAAACTTTAGGAGAATCTTGGTATTCGGGAGATACCTACAACCTTTCTATCGGCCAAGGTTTCTTACAGGTCAGCCCCCTACAAGTAGCTGCTGCTTTTGTAGCCGTAGCTAATAACGGCAATCTTTTTCAGCCCCAGCTAGTTAAAGAAATTGTCAGCGGCTCTCCTGACTCTTTTACAAATATTCAAAAGATTGAACCAATATTAACTCGCAATCTGCCGATTGATGCAGAAAATCTCCAAGTCGTTAGAGAAGGAATGAGACAGGGGGTTACTTATGGCTCTTCCGTTCTTTTAAACAGCTTGCCAGTCAAGGCTGCTGCTAAAACCGGTACTGCTCAAACCAATAGGGATGATATCTATGTTAATTGGGTTACGGTTTTTGCCCCCTACGACGCTCCAGGGGGCGCGGAAGCGGAAATAGTTTTGACAATTATGATTGAAGACGTGCCTGGGGTTAGATCTGCAACTCTGCCGGTTGCTAACGAAGTCTTGAGGTGGTATTTTACCAGGTAGTATAAAAAAGTAAGTTAACATAGTTAATCAAGAAGATATTGATTAAAGTAGCAAAAAGCTTTGCATTAGTCGAGTTTCTACTACCCAGTTTACTAAATAAAAATATAACATTTAACAAACATTTTCAATTCGTTATGAATGAATTTACCAAAGATGGTCTAGAGAAACTAAAAAAGGAGCTGGAATATCTGAAAACAACAAAAAGAAGGGAAATGGCTGAACGCCTCAAGCAAGCCATTGCTTTTGGCGATCTTAAAGAAAATGCCGCTTATCACGAAGCCAAAGAGTCTCAGGGATTCTTAGAGGGCAGGATCAAAGAACTGGGAAGAATATTAAGTAATGCCAAAATAATCCAAAAAAACAACAGTGGTTCTATTTCTTTAGGATCAAAGGTTAAAATTATTCTAAACAAAGAAGAAAATGAGTTTGAAATTGTTGGCGCTAACGAATCAGATCCTATCAGGAATAGGATTTCAGATCAGTCTCCTCTGGGCTTAGAACTAATGGGAAAAACAAAAGGACAGAGCGGACAATTCAAAACCCCAAACGGCTTTTTAAAATACAAGATCTTGGAAATTAACTGAACCATGAAAGTTAACTGACTTTAGGCTCTTTTTCAAAATCTTGAAAATCAGCGAATTTTGAGCTCTCTTTCAAAACATTGAAAGTCAGCGAATTTTGAGCTCTCTTTCAAAACATTGAAAGTCAGCGAATTTTGAGCTATATTTATATAATGCCAACGCTTGAAGAAATCAGGAAAGCCAGATTAGCTAAACTTGAAAGCCTGAAAAGGGCTGGATTTTTAGCTTATCCAAGCAAAACCAAAAGAAGCCATCAAGTTAAAGACGCTCTTGAAGATTTTGATAAGCTGAGTAGATCCAAAAAAGAAATTGTGGTTGCGGGCCGGCTCATGTCCCAAAGAGGCCATGGCAAGCTTTTCTTTGGCCACATTCAAGACGGCCAGGGTAAAATCCAAATTCTCTTTAGACAAAACCTGCTTGGAGAAAACAAGTATGAATTCATTACTGATCATTTTGATATTGGCGACATTATTGAGGCTAAGGGTATTCTTTTTAAAACCAAAACTGGAGAAAAAACCCTTGAAGCTTCAGACGCGAAAATACTGGCAAAATCTTTATTGCCCTTACCGGAAAAATGGCATGGCCTGACAGATGTTGAAGAAAGATTCCGCAAAAGATACCTTGACACCCTAATGAATCCTGAAGTTAAAGATATTTTCTTAAAAAAATCTCAGTTGATAAAACTGCTTCGAGAATATCTGGATCAAAAGAATTTTATTGAGGTTAAAACTCCGGCTCTTCAGCCCCTCTACGGTGGCGCCTCAGCCAAACCTTTTAAAACTCATCATAACTCTCTGGATATTGATCTTTATTTAAGAATTTCCAATGAACTTTATTTAAAACGTTTAATAGTCGGCGGTTTTGAAAAAGTTTTTGAGATCTGTACTGATTTCCGCAATGAAGGCGTTGATCGCTGGCACAACCCAGAATTCAGTATGCTTGAATTTTACTGGGCTTATGCTGACTATAAAGACCTAATGAAAATGACCGAAGAAATGCTTTCGGGAATTGTAAAAAAGATAACTGGTTCTTACAAGATAAAATACGGCCATGATAAAATAGATTTTACTCCGCCCTGGCCCCGAGTCCCTTATTTGGAAGCCTTTCGCAAAGCTACTGGGGTTAATTTGCCTGACATTACCTTTGAAGGTTTGAAGAAAATAATTGGAAAGAAAAAATTTAAAATTGATTTGAAAAATGTTATTGATTTGCCAACTTTAGTTGATCAAATTTATAAGACATTAATTCGTCCCAATATTATCAATCCTGTTTTTCTAATTGATCATCCTTATAATATGAGGCCTTTGGCTAAAAAAAAGAAAGAAGATGAAAGTCTGGTAGAAAGCTTGCATTTGATTGCCGGTGGAATTGAGCTGGTCAATGCCTATTCTGAGCTCAATGATCCCTTAGATCAAAAAGCCCGCTGGCTGGAAGAAATGCAAAGAGGCAAAAAAGGAGCTGATGAATATCAGGTTCTTGACGAAGATTATATTGAGGCCTTGGAATATGGCATGCCGCCGACAGCTGGCTGGGGCATGGGCATTGATAGATTTTGCGCCCTGATAACCAACCAGCATTCAATCAAAGAAACAATTTTATTCCCGGCCATGAGGCCTAAATCTTAAAAATATGACCAGACAAGAAGCTTTAGAATTGGTAAAAAAACACGTTAAGAACGAGAATAGCGTCAAACACATGCTAGCTACTGAAAGTATTATGAAAGCTTTGGCTCGGCGCTTTAACGCTTCGGCTTCGCTCAGCGCAAGCGAGAATGAAGAAGTCTGGGGATTAGCTGGCCTTTTACATGACATAGATATGGAAATAGTTGACTAGAAAGTAGAGCCAGAAAAACATGGAATGGTTGCTGCTGATATGTTAGAAGAAATGGGCATAGACAAAGTAATTACTAATGCCATTAGAGCTCATAACGAAGCTACTAGTAAGACCAGAGACAACTTAATTGAAAAATCAATTTATGCTGCTGATTGTTTGACCGGACTAGTTGTGGCTTCAACCTTAGTTCTACCCAGTAAAAAAATGAAGGATTTGGCACCAGAAAATGTTTTAAATCGTTTTAAAGAAAAGTCATTTGCCAGAGGCGCCAGAAGGGAAGCCATTGCCAGTTGCTCAGAGATTGATCTTTCTCTAAAAGAATTTGTTGAAATCGGATTAAAGGCGATGCAAGAAATCGCCCCTGACTTAGGACTTTAGAATAGTTTAAGTTATTTTATGCCTAAATATATTTTTATTTCCGGCGGTGTTATCTCTGGCCTTGGCAAGGGGATTACCACGGCCACAATTGGTCTCTTGCTGAAATCTTACGGCTTCAAGGTTTCAACAGCCAAAGTTGACATGTATTTGAATATTGATGCCGGAACCATGAATCCTTTGGAACATGGTGAAGTTTTTGTTACCGCAGATGGCGCAGAAACAGATCAGGATTTAGGTCATTATGAACGATTTTTAAATCAGAATCTTAGTGGTGAAAATTATTTTACCATGGGTCAGATCTATAAATCCGTCCTTAATAAAGAAAGAGCTTTAGCCTACAAGGGAAAATGTGTTGAGGGAAACATTCATATCCCGGCAGAAATTATTAATAAGATCGAGAGTATTCAAAAAAAGGACAAAGCAGAAATTCTTTTAATAGAAGTGGGGGGCACGGTTGGGGAATATCAAAATATTCTATTTTTTGAAGCTATCAGGCGCTTTAAGCAAAAAAATCCTAATGATGTTGCCCTGATTCATGTTGTTTATCTGCCAATTCCTTCTTTTCTGGGTGAAATGAAGAGCAAGCCGGCCCAAGCATCAATCTACGATCTCTATCGCTTGGGACTGCAACCTGATTTTATCATTTGTCGAAGCCATACAACAATTGACGACAAAAGACGACAAACGATTGCTTTTAACACCGGTATAAAAAAAGAGAATATCATTGCCGCGCCGGATGTAGATACTATCTACCGCGTTCCGCTTCTTCTTGAAAAGCAAGCTTTGACTAAAAAAATTCTTAAAACGCTTAATTTAAAACCAAGAAAAAAATCTTTAAAACAGTGGCAAGACTTTATCGCTAGAATTGATAGGGTTAAAAAAGAAGTAAAAATCGCTATTGTCGGCAAATACTTTTCTTCAGGTAATTTTGCCCTAGAAGACTCCTATGTTTGCGTCATTGAAGCAATCAAGCATGCTGCCTGGCAATTAGGAATAAACCCTAAAATTCAATGGTTTGATTCAGAAAAAATGGAAGACAAGAAACAAGTCGCACAAATACAAAAAGAACTGCAAACATATCAGGGCATCATCGTTCCTCAAGGCTGGGGCAGTAGGGGAGTTGAGGGAAAAATTAAAACCATTCGTCTAGCCAGAGAGAAAAAGATCCCTTATTTGGGATTATGTTTTGGCATGCAAATGGCAGTTATTGAGTTTAGCCGTAATGTTCTAAAATTAAAAAACGCTAATTCAACCGAAATTAATCCCAAAACGCCTCACCCTGTAATCCATATCATACCGGAACAAGAAAAATACTTAAAAAAACATCAATACGGTGGCACCATCCGTTTGGGACAATGGCCATGTAAGATAAAGAAGGATACTATTTTATCTAAAGTATATGGTAAAAAAATTGTTTTTGAACGACACCGGCATCGCTATGAGGTTAATAATGCCTATCGCGATCCGCTCGAGAAAAAAGGAATGGTAATTTCCGGTGTTTCCTCTGATAAAATGCTGGTGGAAACGATTGAACTTCGCCAAAAAGATCATCCCTTTTTTGTCGGCACTCAATTCCATCCCGAATACCAATCACGACCCTTATCTCCCCATCCGCTTTTTGTTGCTTTTATAAAAGCAGCTTTAAGGAAAAATTCTTCGGCTAAAAAATCAGGTTAAAATGATTCGGAAATAAAAGAACAGGAAGCATAGCTTCCTGTTTTAGTTGGGGGGTGGGGAGGGGATAAATGCAAGGAAAACTGATTTGCAACAGGGTTGGTGCTAAAATAGCCCCTCCCCTGACACATCTTTTTATCCGCTTAGCGGAAGATGCGTCGCAACATTTCAGCTACGATATAGCCAAACATTGCATAGGCAAAAAGTTTCTTTATCATTTCGTACCTCCTTTAAAATGAACTAGGAAGAGGAATCAAATGGCAAACCATCTTTTCTCTCTATCCATCTTCTATATAGCACAAAAACATAATCTTGTCAAGAACTTGTTAATTAAAGTTAAAAGCGAACTAAAAATTAATTAAAAAATACAAAATAACGAAAAATCGACGATCGTCCAAATTTTGTAAAGTTTAGTATTTTATAATTTATCTCCATAACTCAAATTTTTCATTTTGCTCTCAAAATGATATAATTTATTATTAACTACAGGCAAAAAATCAACAAAATGTTAGACATAAAATTCATTAGAGAAAACCCAGAACTAATCAAAAAGGCCTGCAAGCAAAAGCAGATTAAAGTTGATATTGATCAGCTTTTGGAAATAGACGCAAGGAGAAAAGAAGTAATGTTGGCTCTTGAAGATGCTAATGCTCAAAAAAATAAGGCCAATGAAGAAATAAAACAGCTTCATGAAAAAGAAAAGAAAGAGGTTGTTATATTAAGAATGAGAGAACTAGATAAAAACAATGATCGGTTTGAAGCTGAATTTAAAGAACTAGATGCTGAATTCCAGGGCTTAATGGGACTAATCCCAAACCCTCCGGCTTCAGACGTTCACGAAGGTAAAGATGACAGTGAAAATAAAGTAATCAGGAAATGGGGCAAGCTGCCTGAATTTGGTTTTGAACCCAAATCCCACTTTGAATTAGGAGAATCTTTAGACATTATTGACACTAAAAGGGCTAGTAAAGTTTCAGGATCCAGGTTCGGCTATTTAAAGAACGGCATGGCCAAGCTAGAGCTGGCAATGATTAATTTTGCCGTTGACTTTTTATCTAAAGAAGGCTTTGTGCCGATAATCCCGCCTGTCATGATAAGCCTGGATTCAATGAAAGGTATGGGCTATTTAGAACATGGCGAAGAAGAAAATATGTATGTTTTAGATAAGGATAACCTGGTTTTAGTCGGCACTTCAGAACAATCGATCGGCCCAATGCACAAGAACGAAACTTTTGAAGAAAAAAATTTACCTAAGAGATATATTGGCATTTCTACTTGTTTTAGAAGGGAAGCAGGAAGTTATGGCAAGGACACTAAGGGGATCTTAAGGGTTCATCAGTTTAATAAGGTAGAAATGTTTTCTTTTACCAAACCGGAAGGTTCTGACAAAGAACATGAATATCTTTTATCTCTAGAAGAAAAACTGATGCAGGCTCTAGAATTGCCTTATCAGGTGGTTAAAATGTGTTCCGGGGATTTGGGTATGCCAGCGGCCAGAAAATACGACATTGAAGTCTGGTTGCCTTCGGAAAAACGCTACCGAGAGACTCATTCAACATCAACTTGCACTGACTTTCAAGCCAGAAGGCTGAATATCAGATTCAAAAGAAACGGTAAATTAGAATTTGTTCATATGCTCAACGGCACGGCTTTTTCAGAAAGACCAATTTTGGCTATCTTGGAGAACTATCAGCAAGCAGACGGTTCGGTCTTAGTTCCAAAAGTTCTGCAAAAATATACTGGATTTGAAAAAATTGAGAAGTAATTAAAAACAAAGCCCCTTTTCAATAAAGAAAAGGGGGCTTCGAGAAATTTTTGCCGAAGCAAGAATTTTAAGCCCAGGTTAGCATTCCTTCCGAAGAAGAAAAACCAAATCCTGAACTACCTTATAAATATCATGTCTATGGAAATTAGTCAAGGTCAGATTTTAATCCTTCACGGCTGGGGTTCTTCCGGCAAATCTTGGAATAAAGTAAAAGAGTCCTTAAATTCTTTGGGATATTCTGTAATAATTCCAGACTTGCCTGGTTTTGGGCAAGAGCCAGAACCTCCAAAACCATGGAGTGTTGATGATTATGTCAGCTGGGTGGAACAATTTTGTATAAAAAACAATCTGAATAATTTTTTGTTACTTGGTCATTCCTTCGGCGGCCGGGTAGCGATAAAATTCACTGCAAAATACCAAGAAAGAATTAAAAAGCTAATTCTTTTTTCCGCTGCCGGAGTTACCCCAAGACCAAAAAATAAGCTTTCTTTACTTAAAATTTTAGCCAAAGTGATCAATTCTGTCTTTTCCCTGCCAGTCCTCAATTTGTTTGAAAATATTTCCCGAAAGGTTTTTTACAAGATTTTGGGAAATCGCGATTATTATTTTCTTTCCAGCCAAATAATGAGAGAAACATTTAAAAAGGTAATTGAAGAAGATCTTTCTTCTTACCTCAATAAAATTAATACTTCAACTCTAATTGTCTGGGGAGAGAAAGACTTAATGACTCCAGTTTCAGATGCACAAAAAATACATCAAGAAATTCCTAACTCTGTTTTGAAAATTGTCCCCAACGAAAACCATTATTTCTACGCTAAAAACCCCGAAAAGCTAGTTGAGGCAATTAAAGAATTCATCGTATGAATTTTGCTTTTTTCTATCTTTCTTTGATTTGGACATTTTGGTTTATTAGACAAGAAAAAATTGTCTTTTTTTACATTTACCTCTGGCAATTAAAAGAATATCACTGGGGCAGGTTTATTGACCACTTTAGAACTGAAAAGGGCAGGAGATTAATTTTTCATCCTCTTAATATCGCCAAGTTTGCAATATTCCTTAGTTACTGGCCGGCTACCGCCTATTTTAAGATTACTTTCATTTGGTCAAGTTTAATCTTTGCTGTCTATGGTCTGGAATTTCTAATAATATTAAGAGATTTGAATAACCGAACATTTAAAAAACCTGTTCTTACTTTAAAAACGAAATTTTTAACAATTGTTATTTCTCTGATCCTTCTGGCAGTTCTAATCTACACTTTTCTAGTTGAAATTGTTTTAACTGGTTTTACCGCTGGTTTGCCCTTAAGTCCCATTTTTGTTCTTTTGTTAATTGATGTCCTATCGCCAATTATTATCTCTGCATTTGTTCTAATCCTCCAGCCTCTATCACTAATTTATCAGCTGATTATCGTTGCCAAGGCAAAAAAGAAGCGCCTGAGATTTAAAAAATTGGTTGTTATCGGCATTACCGGTTCTTACGGTAAAACTTCAACTAAGGAATTACTTTTTCATATTTTGTCAGAAAAGTTTAATGTTTTAAAAACTACTGACCACCAAAACTCGGAAATTGGCATTGCCCACTGTATCTTAAACAATTTAAAGCCCGAACATCAGGTTTTTGTCTGTGAAATGGGAGCCTATAATAAAGGAAAGATAAGTCAAGTAGCTAATATGGCTCAGCCTAAAATCAGTCTTATCACCGGCGTCAATCAACAACATTTGGCTCTTTTCGGGTCAATGAAAAACTTGATTTCAGCTGAAGGAGGCAAAGAACTCTTGAAAAGCTTACCCGAGGAAGGGATTGGTATTTTTAATTATGATAACCGAATTATTAAGGAATTGAGACCTGAGATTGAAAAAGAAAATCCTAAGATAAAAACCTTGTTTTGTTCCACAACAACAGATATTAAAAACATTAAGGTCAATAAGGATTGGCTTTCTTTTAATATTGATGCGACTGAATTCAGGGTTAATCTGATTGGAAAGCAAAACATTGAAAATTTATTACTAGCTATTACTGCCGCCAAGAAATTGGGGATGACAACGGAAAAAATTTCCACGGCTTTAGAAAAAATTAAACCGGGAACGGGAAGCATGAAAATTGTCAAAGGAAGTCAACAAACAGACATTATTGATTCAACCTATTCTGCCAATCCGGATGGAGTCTTGGCTTCTTTAGAGCATTTAAAAATTTGGCCGGATAAAAAAATAGTTATTATGCCATCTCTGATTGAATTAGGTGCGGCTTCAAAACAAATTCATTACGAAATTGGAAAGAAAATTGGAAAAATATGCGACTTAGCTATAATTGTCACCAAAGACAGATTTAAAGAATTGCAAAAAGGAGCAATTTCAGTTGGCCTTAAACCTGAACAAATAATATTCTCTGAAAACCCTAAACAAATAGCTGAGAAATTAAAAGGTTTTTATGGACCCAATAATGTAATTCTCTTGGAAGGAAGGTTACCGAAAATATTGTTAAATTTGATCTTAAAATGAAAAAACCTATTCTCATTTCTCTTTCTCCTAATGCTCAAAAAGACGATGTTATTCTGGCATTGAAGCTAATTTTCCAACCCTGGAAATGGAAAAATAACAGAAAATCGACGATCGTCGAAAATCCGTTAAGTTTGCTTGAAGAAAAATTTAAAGAATACTTACCAATAAAACATGGCTTTACTTTTAATAGCGGCCGAAGTGCTTTTTTCGGAATCCTAAAAAGTTTAGATATAGAACAAGGGGAAGTCCTGTTGCAAGCTTTTACCTGTAGTGCTGCCGTTAATCCGATCGTTAAGGCTGGGTTTAAGCCTGTTTTTGTTGATATTGATAAGAATACTTTGAATATTGATACAACCGACCTTGAAGCTAAAATCTCAAATCGAAGCCGGATCGTTCTGGTCCAGCATACCTTCGGCCAACCAGCTGATTTAGAGCAAATATTAACTCTTTGTCAAAAATACAGCTTAATTTTAATTGAAGACTGCGCCCATTCTTTAGGAGCAAGTTACTATAATCAAAAATTGGGCCTGCCCACCGACTCGGCCTCAGCGAAAGTGGGAACTTTTGCCAAAGCTGCCTTTTTCAGCTTTGGCAGAGACAAGGTAATTTCTTCTGTTTTTGGGGGCATGGCCGTAACTGATGACGATGAATTGGCAAAAAAGCTAGAAGAATATCAAGCAAGCCTTAATTATCCTACCCGGCTTTGGACTTGCCAGCAATTACTCCACCCAATCCTGAATAAATTCTTTGTCATTCCTTTTTACGGATTCTTTGGAATAGGGAAGTGGATTTTAATTCTCTTGCAAAAGCTCAACTTTCTTTCAAAAGCCGTTAAAGATAAAGAAAAACAAGGACTGATGCCCGACAATCTTATTAAAAGAATGCCTGATAAATTAGCTCTCTTGGCTTTAAATCAATTTAATAAGCTGGAAAATATTTTAAATCATCAAAAGGAGATTGCTAATTTTTACCAGGAAAACCTTAAAAACCTTAATTTTATCCTGCCAAATTCAGATCCCCAAAGAATTTATATGAGATATTCTGTTTTATTAAAAAGCCAAGATCCTGATAAAATTTTAAAAAGAGCCCGACGGCAAAATATTTTCCTTGATGACGGCTGGAGAAAAACCGCTATTGTTCCTCCGGACAGCAACCAAGAAAAATTGGGTTACCAGATCAATTCTTGCCCTCATGCTGAAATAGTTGCCAAAAAAATATTAAATCTGCCGACTCATATTAATATATCAAAAGAAGACGCCGGCAAAATTGTTGATCTCTTAAAAAAAGATGGAAATTAGAATAATTGAAAACAGGGAAGTTTGGGAAAGCTTTTTGTCTCAATGTCGGCAAAAAAGCTTTTTGCAATCTTGGAGTTGGGGAAAATTCAGTAAGTTAATGGATGAAAAAATTTGGAGATTCGGAATTTTCAAAAATCAAGAACTGGTGGCCATAGCATTAGTCGAAAAGAAAATAGCTAAAAGGGGAACATTTTTGCTGGTTCCTCACGGGCCAGTCATAAAAGATTTTTCCAACACTATTAATATTCTTAAAATTTTATCTAAAAGATTGAAAGAATTAGCCATTGAAGAAAAAGCTATTTTTGCTAGGATAAATCCGATTTCAGAAAGAAATAAAGCCAATATTAAAATCTTTAAAGAGCTTGGTTTCAGAAACGCTCCCTTGCAAATGCATCCTGAAGCCAGTTGGAAACTCAACCTTGAACCGACCGAGACAGAGCTTTGGTCTGAAATGCGTAAAACTACAAAATACCTTATCAGACAGGGGCAAAAAAACCAAGATATTATTATTTCGAAAAGTACTAACGTTGAAGACATCAAGCTTTTTAGTAAGTTCCATAACTTGGTTTCAAAAAGGCAAAATTTTATCCCGTTTTCGCTTGAATATCTTGAAAAAGAATTTAAGGCTTTTAATCAAGAAAGTGAAGTTTGCCTGTTCTTTGCTAATTATCGAGGCGAAGTGGCGGCCGGCGCCTTTGTCATTTTCTGGTCTGGAATAGGTTTTTATCACCACGCCATTTCCGAACCCAAGTTTGCGAAACTCTCTATACCTTACCGACTGCTTTGGGAAATAATCAGAGAAGCAAAAAAACGCGGCTGTGTTCTTTATGATTTCTGGGGATTTGTCGATCCTAAAAAACAGCCTCGTCATCCCTGGGCTGGACCAACTTTGTTTAAAATGGGTTTTGGCGGCCAGGCCTATGAATATGTTAAAACCCAGGATCTAATAATTTCAAACAAATATTGGCTAACTTACGCTTTTGAGAAAGCTAGAAAATTAAAACGCCGCCTTTAAAAGATTATGAAAAGATCAAAAAAGAGATATCGCATCAAAAAGAAAAAATCTATTCTCAGGAACAAGCTGTTTCAAATTGCCGTCTTAATAGTTTTACTATCAAGTTTCTTTTCTTGGCTGATCATTTTTGCGCCACTCTTTCAAGTTAGAATGGTCTCGATTTCTGGAAATAAAAGAATAAACGTCAGCGACATTGAACAATTGGTTTATCCTGAAACAGAAAAGAAGCTTCTCTTTTTAAAAAGTCAAAGTATTTTTTTAACTAAGTCCGAATTGATTAAAGCTAAAATTCTAGAAAACTATCCTCTTATTGATGATCTAAAAATAAAAAAACTGTTTCCTAATTCTTTATTGATTGAAATCATCGAAAGACAAAGACTGGCTCGATGGTCTGGCACAGAAAAATACTTCTACATAGATAAAAAGGGGATTGCTTTTGAAGAAGCTGATGAACAGTCAAGGGCAGATTTATTAATCGCCTCAAAGCAGTTTCAGGGAGAAATTTCATTGACTAATAGAGTAATCGAAGAAAAAAATCTTTCTCAAATCATAAATATTAAAGAAACAATTGAAACTAAAACTGGGGTTAAGGCCGAAGAATTCATTCTTTTTGAAAGTGAGGCCCGGCTTAATGTTAAAACTGCTGAAGGCTGGGAAATATACTTTTACCTAGAAGGGGATGTAAATTGGCAATTGATTGAACTAGAATTAATACTAGAAAAGCAATTACCAATAGAAAGGAGGCAACAAGGTCTTGAATATATTGATTTAAGATTCAGTAAAACTTACTACCAATAAAATAACGAATTAGCAATCTAAGCTCTTGACTGCTAATCTAGTTTTGTTAAAATGAATATTATGCCAATTACCGAAAGGCAAAAATCAATATTAGAAAAGATCATTGAGGAATATATTGACTTGGCAACCCCAATTTCTTCGCAACGACTTTGCCAAAGGTATGACTTTTCCATTTGCCCAGCCTCATTAAGAATTGAAATGGATAGGCTAACCAAACAAGGCTTTCTTGAACAGCCTTTTATTTCTTCAGGCCGAATTCCAACCGATAAAGCTTACCGCTTTTTCGTTGATATTTTTTTAAGGAATAAGAAAAAAGCAGATGAAAATGATCTTTTAAAAAGTTTTGAAAAAACAAAAGAAGAAATAACTAATTCTCTCAATCTTTTGCACTCTCTGACTAAGGCGATTTCTGAAATGACTTCGAATCTGGCTATCGGCTATCTTCCTAATAAGAAGCTTATCTTCAAAGAAGGTTGGAGCGAGATTGCCAAAGAGCCTGAGTTTATGAATATTAAAAAATTCGCTGATTTTATAGAATTAATTGAAAATTGGGAACAAGATATTTTCCAAGAAAAAAACTGGCCCGAAACCATGAAAATCTGGATTGGCAAAGAAAATCCCTATACTAAATCTGACGATTTTAGCGCTATTTCCTGCCAATGTTTTTTTCCAGACGGAGAAATGGGAATTATGACTATTTTTGGACCAAAAAGAATGGCTTATAATAGAAATATTAATGTTTTAAGCTTGCTTAAATAAATATAATAGAAATATTAATGTTTTAAGCTTGCTTAAATAAATATAATAGAAATATTAATGTTTTAAACTGTTTAAATAAATACAATAGAAATATTAAAGTTTTAAATTTTTTAAATAAAAAAAATGGCATCTGAACAACTTCCGAAATCAGTTAACAATTTAGAAGAACAGCTAACAGAGCTGGCAAAACAAAAGCAAGAATATCTGGCTGGCTGGCAAAGATCAAGGGCAGACTTCTTAAACTATAAAAAGGAAGAAATAAAAAGATTTGAGAAAATTATTAATTTTGCTAATCAGGGGATGATTTTAAAAGTCTTGCCTTTACTCGATAACCTTTATCTGGCAGAGAAAAACTTGCCTGAGAATCTGAAAAAAAATCAATATGTTCAAGGGCTATTGCAGATAAAAATTCAACTGGAAAACCTTTTAAAGAATCAGGGTGTTGAACCTTTAGAAGTTATCGGCAAGCAGTTTGACCCTCAATTCCATGAAGTTGTTGAGGAAATAGAGTCAGACAAGGAAATAGGGATTATTGTCGAAGAGATTCAAAAAGGATATTTAATTAATCAAAACCTTTTGAGACCAGCTAAAGTGAGGGTTTCTAAAAATAAATAATTAATAACAAACTAAAAGTTTGCTATACCGAATCTTTAATTCGCTATAACAAAAAATAAAAAACTATGGCAAAAATATTAGGCATTGACCTGGGAACAACTTATTCAGCTATGGCCGTCATCGAAGGCGGCGAACCCAAAATCATTGAGAGCAAAGAAGGAGCCAGGATTACCCCCTCGGTCGTTTCTTTAACTAAAACCGGAGAAAGGCTAGTAGGCATTGTTGCTAAAAGACAAGCAGTCACTAATCACCAAAACACTATTTATTCGATTAAAAGACTGATTGGCAGGAAATTTACCGATCCTGAGGTTCAAAGAGATAAAAAGCTTTTACCTTATGAAATCAAAGAATCTTCAGACGGCGGCGTTGAAGTTAAGATGGGCCGCTGGTTTAAACCCCCGGAAATCTCGGCCATGATCCTGCAAAAATTAAAGCAAGACGCTGAAACTAAACTGGGCGAAAAAATTACTGAAGCAATTATTACTTGCCCGGCCTACTTTGATGACTCCCAAAGAAAAGCAACTAAAGTAGCTGGTGAAATTGCCGGCTTTAAAGTCAAAAGAGTTATTAATGAACCAACCGCCGCAGCTCTAGCTTACGGCCTGACTAAAAAGAATGACCAACAGATTGTTGTTTATGACTTTGGCGGCGGCACTTTTGATATTTCCATTCTTAACGTTACTTCAGACACAGTTGAAGTTAAAGCTACGGGAGGAGACACTCACTTAGGCGGAGATGACTTTGATCAAAAGATAATTGACTGGTTAGTGAAGAACTTTCAAAAGGATCAGGGTATTGACCTTAGTAAAGATTCTTTAGCTATTCAAAGATTGAAAGAAGCAGCTGAAAAAGCAAAGATTGAATTGTCTTCAAGCCAGGAAACCGAGATTAATCTGCCATTTATCACCTCTGGTCAATCAGGACCCCAGCATCTCTATTACAAGCTGACCCGTTCTGAACTGGAAAACTTGGTCAGGGAATATATTGATAAATCAATCGACCTGATTAAGCAAACCATGAAAGAGGCTGGACTAGAACCAAAAGATATCGAAGAAATAGTTTTAGTCGGTGGCCAAACCAGAATGCCGGCAATGCAAGAAGCTGTTAAAAACTTCTTTGGCAAAGAAGCTAATAAAACCATTAATCCAGACGAGGTCGTCGCTATTGGTGCTGCTGTTCAGGCCGGTATTCTGCAGGGAGAAGTTAAGGATGTGCTGCTTTTAGATGTCACGCCTTTGTCTTTAGGGATTGAAACTTTTGGGCAGGTCAATACTGTCTTGATTGCCAAAAACATGACCATCCCGACCTCAAAAACCCAGGTATTCTCAACTGCAGCTGATAATCAAACTTCTGTTGAGGTTCATGTCTTGCAGGGAGAGAGACCCATGGCTTACGATAATAAGTCTCTGGGCAGATTTATCTTAGACGGCATTCCGCCTGCTCCCAGAGGCATTCCCCAAATTGAAGTTATTTTTGACATTGACGCTAATGGCATTTTAAACGTCACTGCCAAGGACAAAGCTACTAATAAAACTCAGTCGGTTAGAATTGAGGGTTCCACTGGATTATCAAAAGAAGAGGTTGAAAAAATGAAAAAAGAAGCCGAGGTTCATGCTGTCGAAGATAAAAAGAAGCAAGAAATAATTGAGGCCAAAAACTTGGCCAATAGCTTAATTTATACCAGCGAGAAAACTATTAGAGAACTAGGCGATAAAATCTCGGCTGAAACAAAAAAAGAAGTTGAGGACAAGGCCGAAAGCTTGAAAAAAGAAATGGCTGGCGACAATCTTGAGGAGATAAAAGCTAAAACCCAAGATTTATCCCAAAGTCTTCAAAAAATCGGCAGCCAAGCCTATAGCCAAGCTCAAGAAGAAAAGAAAGGCCAGGAAGAAGCTCCAAAAACCCAAGAGGCCGAGTATAAGCCTAAAGCAGAAGAGGCCGGACATGAACCAAAAACAGGACAGGACAAAAACGAGCCTAAGGCTGAAGAAGGCGAGTCTAAAGAAAAAGAATAATAGCTAAGTATGGCTAAAGACTATTATCAAATTCTCGGTGTTAATAAAAACTCCAATTCTGAAGAGATTAAAAAAGCTTATCATCGCTTAGCGCATAAACATCATCCTGATAAGGGTGGTAACGAAGCAAAATTCAAGGAGGTAAACGAAGCTTACCGAACTCTTTCAGATAAAAACAAGAGGGCTCAATACGACCAGTTTGGCCAGGTTTTTTCCGCCTATGGCGGGGAAAATGCTGGCGGCGCTAACCAGTGGCATGATTTTGGTAATTTGGGAGATATTTTTGAAGAGTTTTTCGGCTTTGGCCAATCTAGAAGAAAATCTTCGAGAACCGGAAGAAATATTGAAGTCGCTATCCAAATGTCTTTAGAGGAAATCTTAAAAAGTCAGGAAAAAGAAATTACTTTAGAAAAGCTAGTTAAATGCCAGCGCTGCCAAGGATCTGGGGGAGAGCCCAACACTCAAATTAAAGAGTGTGTTACTTGCCGTGGTGCCGGCCAGGTTCAACAGCTCAAAAGAACTATCCTGGGTTCTTTCAGCAGTTATGTGACTTGTCCCGACTGCAAAGGTGAAGGTAAGAAACCGGAGAAACCATGCAATGTCTGCAAAGGAGAGGGTCGCATAAAAAGCAAAGAAACTATTAAGATCTTTATTCCGGCTGGTGTTGATCAAAACCAATTGATTAAAATTGAGGGCGCTGGCGAGCAAGGCAAAAGAGGTGTCAAGGCCGGAGACCTGTACGTCAGGATTTTCCTTAAAGATCATCCTGTTTTTGAAAGAAGGGGAGACGATCTTTTGATGAAGCTGTTTTTAAATTTTTCCCAACTAGCAGCCGGAGACAATGTTGAAATTACTGATTTGGCTGGCAAGAAATTCATGGTTAAAATTCCGGCTGGATCTGAACCAAAGAAAATGCTAAGATTATCTGGAAAAGGCATTCCTCATTTCCAAGGATATGGCCAAGGAGATTTGTATGTTGGATTAGAGTTAAAAATTCCTAAAAAACTGACTAGAAAACAAAAACAATTACTAGAACAGTTAAAAGAGGAAGGACTGTAAAAATTTTTAATTAACCTAATTTCTAATGTTAAAAACAATTGGTCATTAGGATTTCATTAGATATTAGAATAATTAGTCATTAGTCGTTCGGAAAAAAAACGCCCCCATAGCTCAATTGGTAGAGCAATTCCCTTTTAAGGAAGCGGTTGAAGGTTCGAGTCCTTCTGGGGGCACTAATATTACCGAATTTTAAAGATATTTTTTGTTATTTCTTAGCGAGCATTAGCTTTGTAAGAGGACTCGAAAGCCGGACTGAGCGAAGCGAGGGAGGCGGGGTCGCGAGTCCCGCTGAAAGCGGGAACTTGTGTTCGAGTCCTTTGGACTCGAAAGCCGGACTGAGCGAAGCGAGGGAGGCGGGGTCGCGAGTCCCGCTGAAAGCGGGAACTTGTGTTCGAGTCCTTCTGGGGGCACACAAGTAAAGCAAATATAAAACTAGACTGCATTGCCAGAATAAAAAGGCTGGCTGTATTGAGTAATAAGGACTCGAAAGCCAAATTCGCTTTAAGTAGGAACTGGTATACTAGAATATAGCGTGCAGGTCTTTATGCTATAATACTAATAGACTTTATTTTTTAATTCTGCTATTCTAAAACTCATGAAAAAGCTTCCCAAGATAGTTATTGTCCTTGCCCTGGTTATTGCCAGCGCCTTTTTGGGTTTCGTTATTGGACAACAACAAGGAGAAGCAAGGGCAGTTAATGAGTTCTTTTCCCAAGGAGCAGGTGATAATGCCCCGGATTTAGATTTCACTCTTTTTTGGGAAACTTGGCAGACTTTAAAAGAAAAGTTTATTGATAAAACCAAGTTTGATAACCAGAAAATGCTTTATGGGGCTGTTGCTGGTGTAGTCAGCTCTTTAGAAGATCCCTATACCATTTTCATGAATCCCGAAGAAAGCAAAAAGTTTATGGAAGATGTTTCTGGTAAATTTGAAGGTATTGGCATGGAAATTGGTAAAAAGAATGGTCAACTTCAAGTTATTACTCCTTTGGAAAACACCCCAGCTCAAAAAGCAAAATTAAGGGCTGGAGATAAAATCATTAAAATTGATGGCGTTTTTACCAGCGATATGACTATTGATGACGCGGTTACTAAAATCCGGGGTAAAAAGGGAACTGCAGTGACTTTAGCGATTTTTAGAGAAGAATGGAACAATACTAAAGATTTTGAAATCATTAGGGATGTTATCGAAGTGCCTTCTTTAAAATGGGAACTAATAGACGATAATATTGCCTATATTGAACTTTATCAGTTTTCAGAAAAAGCTGGTTATGATTTCGGGAAAGCTTCCCTGGAAATTCTAAATTCTCCTGCAGATAAAATCATCCTTGACTTAAGGAATAACCCCGGCGGTTACCTTGAGGTTTCGCGAGATATTGCCAGCTTATTTATAGAAAGGGGTTCCTTGGTAGTTATTGAAGATTTTGGAGATAAAGCCGAACCTAAGGAATACATTACTGACGGTAATGACATTTTTTCCAGCTTGCCAATGGTAGTTTTAATTAACCAAGGATCAGCATCAGCTAGCGAAATCTTGGCTGGAGCTCTGCGAGATAATCGCGATATTAAACTAATTGGAAAAACTTCTTTTGGCAAAGGATCAGTCCAAGAAGTTAAAAATTTTAAAGATGGCTCTTCTTTAAAAGTGACTGTAGCAAAATGGCTGACTCCAAAGGGCCTATCAATCTCAGATCATGGCTTGATTCCTGATATCGAGATTGAAATTACTGATGAGGATTATCAGGCCGACAAAGATCCACAGCTAGATAAAGCTATTGAAATTTTAAAGGAGATCAGGTAAAATAAATACAAATAAATCTAAGTCGATAAAATGAAGGTCGTTTTACTAGAAGATATCGATAAATTAGGTAAAAAATACGAGATTAAAGAAGTGGCAGATGGCTTTGCCCGCAATTTTTTAATTCCTAAAAATCAAGTCAAACCGGCCACTAAAGAAATGATGGAATGGGTTAAAATCCAAAAAACCCTCCTAGAGAAAAAAGCTGAAGGCCACTTAAAGAAAACTCAAGAGATGGCCTCGGCCACAGACGGCTTAGAAGTGATGATGCAAGTCAGGGTTGGCGAAGAAAACCAAATTTTTGAATCAATTACTGCCCAGAAAATAGCTGATAAGCTCAAAGAAATGGGGTTTGAAATAAAGAAAAACCAAATTGATTTAACTGAACCCATTAAGGAAGTAGGGGAATATCCGGTCAGTCTAAAATTTGATCATAATCTAGAATCTCAAATCCAAGTGATCGTCAGCGGCGAACATAAAGAAGAAAAATAACAAAAGAAAACAACCCCTTGATCAGGGGCTGTTTTCTTTCAAAAGGGGAGTAGTTGTTATTCTTAAGCAAGAATGCTGACTACCTTAGCTAGTCTTTGGGAACCATCAAAGCGCTTTACTTTTTTAGTAGTAAATTTAACCGTGCCTGGTTTGCCGGCATAAAGGGTATCATCACTGCCAATTCTAACATTATTACCGGGCACAAATTTAGTCCCTCTTTGCCGGATAATTACCATGCCGGCCTTAACCGACTGATTGTCATTGATTTTGATCCCCAGATATTTTGGTCGAGACCTTCTTCCTAATCCTGAAGTCCCTGTTGCCTTAGTCTTGGACATATTTGCTTAAATTATTTAAGATAAACTCATGGTAACAAAACTTAAAGCTTTTGTCAAAAATAATCTCAACGATATATTGATAGTTACGACAGTGATTTTGATCTCTTTATTCTCATTTGCTGCCGGCTATTTAGTTTCTGATTATAGCGATTATGATATATCTAGACAAAAAGAACCCATTCAAATAGAAACCATGCCTTAAGAGTGGAAAATATTGGTAAATTTATGAATTTTTCACTGTTTTTAATTTAAAAAATGAGATTTAAATCTAAAAAACCAAGGGAAAATATAGCTAATTTAGCCAGAATCTTAGGATATAGGCTATTAAAGGGGACTGATCATGAGTTTAATTTAGTCAGGCCTTTGGGCAGAGATTATCCAAGATTTCATGTTTATCTGGAAGAAAATGATGATTTTCTTTATTTTAATCTGCATCTTGACCAAAAAAGACCTTCTTATTCAAAACAAACAATGCACAGTGGCGAATATGATGGTGATTTAGTTTTAGGCGAACAACAGAGAATCCAAAAGACTTTGGAAAAGCTAATTACTCTTTAGTATTATCAGCGGCGTGAAACCTGCGATGAATATCTCTCAGCTTTTTACTGGTTACATGGGTATAGATTTGGGTAGCAGAAATGTTCTTATGGCCCAAAAATTCCTGTATTATTCTTAAATCTACACCTTGGCTTAAAAGATCAGAAGCAAAACTATGCCTCATGACATGGGGGGTAGTATTTGAGGGCAATCCGGCTAAAAGCGCATATCTTTTGATCATCTTTTCCATATAACGAACCGATAATCTTTCGTCAGTACCATTACGACGGCGATAATTAATAAATAAGGGTTTGTTATCGTCATTTCTAGTCTTTAAATATTTCCCCAACCATTCTAGAGATCTTTCTGAGAAATAAACTGTCCTGGCTCGGCCACCCTTGCCAATAATGCCAAGCTCCAATCTCTTAAAAGCTAAATTTTTAAACTGATTGCGATTCAGAGCCGCCAACTCAGCAATTCTCATTCCAGTAGAGAATAAAACTTCTAGAATCGCCCTATCTCTGAGTCCCTGGATTTTATCTATCTTAATAACGGAAACTAATTTCTCGATCTGATCTAGATTAAGAAAGCGAACCTGTTTTTCTTTTTTATCTTTGGCTAACTTTATCTTTTCTGATGGTAAAGATATAATGTCGCGATCGGCAAAATAGTTTAATAAAGACCTGACGGCAATCAAGTAATAGTTTTGGGTAGATCTCTTAAGCACAGCATTAGACTTTGACCGATATTGGCGGGACAGAAAAACCCGGTACCTCCAGACATGATCGGAAGTAAGCTCATGAGGTTTTATGTTTTGTAAATTATTTTTTTTAAGCCAACTCAAAAATCTTCCTAAGAATCTGGCATAATTTTCTTGAGATTTGGCTGATAGGCCTTTTTCTATATCCAACCAATCTAAAAAATCTGATAAATGAGCGGGGATAGATCTCGAATCTTTATTCATGATTAATCGCTTAAGTATAATTATGCGTACCTTACTATTACCATCTTAACAGTCCTCTCTTACTGCTTTTGTACTATTAAATTATTATTTAATTATTTCTTTAAGTTTTTCTAAAAAAGTTTTCTTCAACTCTGGAATTTCTTTTTTAACATCTTCGCCCATTTCCTTTTTTTCCTCATCAAGCTCTTTCTCAAAAATATCTTTTCTTTCTAAGAATAAAGATTTTAGCTTCTGCCAGGCATTATTTAACCAAACCTTAACCTTATTTGCCAAATTATGACTCCACCATTCCCTAAGCCAGCTAACCATATCATTCCAAAAAGCCTTAGCCTCATTTAAAGCAGCTTTAAAACCACTTAGAAAACCTTCCGATAGCTTTAAAACCATGGTTTTAAGACCCTCAAGCGTGTCTGGGGGCTCGATAAAGGCCTGAGAGCTGTCTATAGCCATTAATAGGCTTGGGGCTGCCCAAAGGCTAAAAACGAGGGCAAAAAAAAGAATAATAGGATAATGATTTTTCATTTTAATTTCGAGCTTTACTTATATTTTTATTGCTTGTTGAATTCTTTTAATAGTTTTATCTTTTCCTAAAATATCGGCGATTTCAAAAGGACCGGCTGAAAATTGTTTGCCGCTCAAAGCCACTCTTAGCGGCCAAAGCAAATACCCTCTATCTCCCCTATCCTTTACCCCGAAGTCAGCTTGCTGCACTTTGGGACGTATTTTCTCTGCCTCAGCTAAAAGGATATTTTCCAAATTTTCTTTCTGCCAGTTTTCAGGGCTTATTCCCCCCAAAACTTTTTCTAATACTTCCAGAGAGCCCCTGACTTCCTCGTTGGTCATTTCTTTCCATTTTAAAAGATCAACTGAAAAATTAATCTTTTCTTTAAAAAAGAAATCTGTCAGCTCTATAATTTCTGAAAGTTTTTTTAAACGCTGCTGGTAAAGACTGACTATTTTTTCTAAATAATCGAAACCGACAATTTCTTTGGTACTCGCTATCTCGTACTCTCGCTTTTGCCAAGACTCTTCAATAGCAGCCGGGATTAGTTGAGCCGGAATAGATTCTTCAAAAACTTTTATCAGCCCTGATTGAATTAAAAAAGGTAAACACTTTTTTGTTAAGTTTTCTAAACTTAAATTCCTCAAGTAAAAACCATTAAGCCAATCTAATCTTTGCTGATTGAAAATGGCTCCTGATTTTTGAACCCTTTCGAGAGAAAATTCTTTTACCAAGCCTTTTATGGTAAAGATTTCTCTGTCGTCTTCCGGATGCCAGCCCAAAAGCACTAGGAAATTAATTAAAGCTTCTGGCAGATAACCTTCATCCCGGTATGCTAAAGTTGAAACAGCACCATGACGCTTACTTAGCTTTGATCGATCGGAAGCTAAAATCATTGGCAGGTGGGCATATTCTGGACTAGGAAAACCAAAAGCTTTTTGAAGCATAATTTGCTTAGGAGTATTAGAAATATGATCCTCGCCCCTAATAACATGAGTAATTTTCATGTCAAAATCATCAATCACGCAAGAAAAATTATAAAGCGGAGAACGAAGGTCGCGAGCAATAGAAAAGTCACCAATTAGATGAGGATCAAATTCTGTTTTACCGCGGATAATATCGTTAAAAATAATAGGTTGGACAATTGTATTCTTAAAACGGATAATTGCTTTCTCTCCCCTACTAAGCTTTTGCTCAGCTTGGGATAAAGTTATTTCCCGGCACTTCCCAGAATAAGCTGCGGATTGACCTTGGCTTAATCTGTATTGACGATAAGTTTCCAGTTCTTCCTCAGAACAAAAACAATAAAATGCCTTATCTTCGCTTAAAAGCTGTTTTAAGTATTTTTCATAAACATCAAGTTTCTCGCTCTGACGATAAGGTCCGTAGACACCATCAACCTCGGGTCCCTCGTCCCATAACAAACCTGTCCATTTTAAGGTTTCCAGAATTGCTTTTTCGTACTCTGGCTCTGATCTTTCTTTATCGGTATCTTCAATCCTTAAAATGAAAACGCCATTATTTTTTTTAGCAAAAAGATAAGCGAATAAGGCTGTTCTTAAATTTCCCAATTGCAAAAAACCAGTTGGCGATGGCGCAAATCTAGTTCTAATTTCTTCTTTTTTAGAAGTTAACGATTCCATAGTCTGATTATATTCTAACACACAATAATATACCAAACTTCCAGTTCGTTATCATGTTTTTAAAGAATTAAAAATGATTCTGGCAATATTCTTTCCTGCTTCGGGATTGGAAAAACCTGAAGTCGCCTGCCTCATTTTTTCCAAATCATTAGGATGAGAGAAAAGATATTTGAGCTTTTCTAGAAAAAAGTTTGGCGTTGTATTATTTTGCTCCAAGACAATAGCCGCCCCACTGGCCGCATAAGCATAAGCATTCTTTAATTGATGACCCTGAGCTGAATCAGGTAAGGGCATAATAACTGAAGGCTTGCCGACAGCGGCAATCTCAAATAAAGTTCCAGACCCAGCTCGAGCCACTACCAAATCTGCTGCTGCTAGAACGTGCTTTAATTCTTGTTCTCTAAAGAAAGCTACTGGGTGATAATATTTTTTTATTTCTTTAGAGATAGTGATATTAACCTCGGGTAAATATTTAGCAAAGTTCTTCTCACCAACTTGATGTAAAATCTCATAATCTTGGAGAAGTTTGGGAAGAATGGTCAAAATCATATCATTTATGGGTTGGGCGCCCTGGGAACCGCCGAGAATAAGCACCACTGGCTTTTCCCCGGTCAATTTAAAAATTTCTTTGGCTTTTTTAAGAGTCCCTTGAAGAATTTCTTTCCTGATTGGGTTACCAACTAAAATTGATTTTGAAGGGGGCAATCTTTCTGTCTTAGGAAAAGAAATTAGAATCTTTTTGGCAAATTTAGAAAGCAAAAGATTACTTAAACCGGCATCAGCATCAGACTCATGTAAAAAAATTGGAATCCTTAATACCCAACCGGCAATCACTATTGGAAAAGAGCCATAACCACCTTTACTGAAAATTAAGTCTGGAGCAATAAAAAATAGATAAAAGAATGATTGCAAAACTCCAAATGGCATCTTAAAGAATATATCAATAGCGTTTTCAAAAAAGCTTTGCCAATCAAAATATCTTCTTATTTTGCCAGTAGAAACCTCTCTAGTTTTAACTCCTTCTTGGGCAAGTAAAATCAACCCGAATTCATCTCTGGGGCCAAGGTAATAAAGATCTAAAGATTCTCTGAGAGGGTCTTTAGGGTTATTGCTCCCCTTGGCTTCAGCGAAAACATTTAAATTATCTTCAATCCTGGTTTGAATATAAAGACTTTTGATTTCCCTGACTACGGCGATTAAGGGGAAAATGTGACCTCCGCTACCTCCACCGGTAAAAACTATTTTCATATCTCTTGAATTATGTTTGTCTTGATATATTTAATAATATGCCTAAGCCCGCTAATTCAGAAGTCAAATGGGAACCGCCATAACTAATAAATGGTAATGGAACGCCGGTTAAGGGAAAAATTCCTGTCATTGAACAGATGTTAACTAATGACTGAAAGCCTATCCAGAAACAAATACCAACAGCGACAACTTGGGAAAATTTATCCTTAGAAGCTTTAGCAATCTTAAATCCTTGCCAAACAAAAACAAAAATAATTGAAAGTAGGATAATAGCTCCAAAAAAACCAGCTTCCTCGGCAAAAATTGAAAAGATGGCATCGCCAATGGTAGCCGGCAAAAAATTAAATCTTTGCCTAGATCCCCCAAACCCTAAGCCAAAAATACCCCCAGAACCAATAGAAATTAACGACTGCTTTAATTGATAGCCAATACCCATAGGATCAAAGTCAGGATTAATGAAAACTCTCCAGCGATTCATCCGGTATGGAGCCACTTTAATCAAAATACCTAAGGCTGCCAAGCCAGACAACCAAATCAGAAAGTTCTGCCAAAGAGGCGTGTTCGTAGCAAAGAAAACAGCCAAACCAATCACCGCCACAATCACTAGGGTGCCAATATCGGGTTGAAGAATTAAAAGCAGGGAAACTATTGCCATCACTATCAAAAAAGGAATTAGCGATTTTTTAGAATCCTGCTTTGTCAACCAGACACCAAGATATAAAATTAAAACTAGTTTTAAAAACTCTGAAGGCTGAAAACTAAAAATGCCAAAGTTTATCCAGCTAGAAGCATTAAAAAGTTTTAATTCGGTTGTTGAAACAAAAAGCAAGCATAGGCATAAAATAATAAAAAGAAAAGCTAAAAAAGAAAATTTCTTAATTATTGGTAACGGGATTAAAAAACCGGCTAATCCCAAAATCAGACCCGGCAATAGTCCAAATAACAACTGGTGTTTTAAAAGATAATTCTGATTACCGAACTTTTCCATTGAAAAAACGGTTGAGGTACTAGCTAAGATCAAAGCACCAAGTAAAAGTAAAAGCGAGCCAGCTATAATTAAGGTAAAATTTGTATTTTTTAAGTTTTTCATCGGCTAAGACAGCTAAAAAATGTCATTTTCTAAATTGCCTGACATATTTTTTAAATTGGTCACCCCTATCCTTATAATCAGAAAAAAGGTCGAAACTTGGTGAAGCGCAAGATAAAAGACAAATTTTTCCCGAATGAGTGTACTTAAAAGCCAGATCAACTCCCCTTTCCATTTTGTCAATGAAAAAATAATTAAAAAAGCGATTTTGGGGTTTTATCTTCCTAATTTCTCGCCAAATCTTTTTTCCAGTACCGGGAAAGAATATCAAGGTTTTAAGATTACTGGCAATGATTTTTTTAGCCAATTTCTTAAATTCCAAGTTCCTGTCAAAACCGCCCAGGAAAATAGTCTCGACTTCGTTTCCCAAGGCAGCCAGCGCTTCGATAGTTGCTTGAGGAATAGTTGCCAAGGAATCATTGTAAAACTTTATCTCTTGATACTGACCGATAAATTCGAGCCGGTGCGGTAAAGGTTTAAATCCTTTTAGGGTTTTAATAATTTTGCTCTTAGAAACCTTAAAGATTTTGCCAACTTCGATGGCGGCGGCCATATTTAACAAATTAAAATCACCAATAAGTTTTGTCTTTCCGCATTTAGCCAAGAATTTTTCCGCTGTTTTTGAACTTAAGGCAATCTTCCTTGCTCTAGAAATTTTAGCAGTCTTAAAGACATATTTATTTTCTGGATTAAAAAGGAAAAAATCCGTCTTCTTCTGATAACGACAAATATTCTGTTTAGCTTTAAAATATTCATTAAAGCTTCGATAATAATCAAGATGCTCAGGATAGAGATTTAGAAAAACAGCTATTTGAGGAGATTTCTTTAAGTCTGCAAGCTGATGGCTAGACAACTCATAAACATAAATATCTTCTGATATGGCATTCAACAATAAAAATAAAACTGGCTGGCCAATATTGCCAACTAGAAAAGCTTTTAATCCCCCGCTTTTTAAAACTTGATATATCAAAGAAGCAGTCGTGCTCTTGCCTTTAGTGCCAGTAATGCCGATAATTTTTCCGGGACAGCTGGCAAAAAAGATTTCTGTTTGAGAGGTTAAAATTTGTTTTTTACCGATGAACGGTTTAATTCTTTTTAAAGGAATTCCTGGCGACTTAATAATTAAATTATACTTTTTAAAGGATTTTAGATAGTTTTGACCGGAATAAAAATTTAGATACTTATCTTTCTTAATCAACCGCCGAGATTCAGGATCAAGATCTTTCAAATTTGATTTATCGGCAATCCCCAGTATTTTTTGAGGAAACAGCTTTCTTAAAAATAAAAAACTGTCCCTGCCTTCTCGGGCAAAACCTAGAATTAAAATTTCTTTATCTTTAAGATAATTTAGGTTCATTCTAATGTTAAACTAAAGTCCCGCGGATAAATCCGTGGTTCTACCGCTTTTACGGACAATCTAGCCAAGGAATTAACCGAATCTTTATCTTGTAATAGCACGAAAATACAGTTAAATAAAGGTTTTAGGAAAAGAAAAATCCCTCTGGTTTCCAATCAAAGGGATTTATTGCTACATTTAATGATACACTTTTCTTTCCCATACAGCTTTTGTAAATGCAACTGCTGTATAGGTAATATCGCGCAACTGCTTAGCTTTTGCTGCAGCGGCCTCTGCAAAATCTTTGCCGGAACTGGCAAAAATGATTCCAGAGGAAGAATTGACGGCAATTGAACCATAATCAATGAAACCGACACGGACGGTTTCGACTACGAAGCCTCCTTGGGCGCCGATACCTGGAATCAAAAACCAGAGCTTATCGCCGACAATTTGCCGGCATCGCGCCAAGTGTTCAGAATAGATGATTGCGGATCCTCTCGGATTTTCGTAAGCAGCCGCCATTACCAGTCCTGCATTCTGAGCTACTTCCAACTCTTCGGCCCAATTTAAGATGGTTTCAGCCATAAATTCCCAGTAGAGACGACCATCGGCTAATCGGACATCCTGCACTTGCCGGGCAGCCGGGTTACTTGTGTAGCATAATCCGACAAGAGCGCGGCCAAGGTGTTTTTTGTCAACAAGGGCTTCCATGCAATCTTTGCCCATATACGGTGAAAAATTCATCCCGTCAACTTCGCCGAAATTAAAATGAGCAATGCTATAGCATGCTTGAGTCCGAGCAATATCTCCGCGTTTGCAATCAAGAAAAACAGGAATGCCGGGATAATAATTATGGATATGCCGGACTACCTTTTGAAGCGCCTCAATTCCGCCGGGTATCGCTTCCCAATGAGCGCTTTGCGGTTTGAACATTGAGGCATAAGGTACCGTCGCTTCAACAATTGCTATCATCCATTCAGCAACTTTATTTGCAAGGGATAGATGCTTGTTATTGAAATGAGACGGCAGTTTATCGGGAAGCGGATCAAGCCCTACACAGACCAGCGAGTTTATCGCTTTCTGCCTTCTTGCCAACATTTGTCTGAATCCTATGCTTAACATATGTTTCTCCTTTCTGAAAATTTGAATTTTATAAGGTACAAATTAAACTGAGTTATATTTAACCTCCTTTGGTGTAAATTAACTTATATTAAAGAAAAAAACAAGGGTAAAACAAAAAAACAGAAATTCCCGGAATTTCTGCATCAATAGGTCATTCCGTTAAAATGGCAATCCGAAACTTCTAAATGTCAATCTTGTTCCTTAATATTTTTCTCATTTCAAGCGGCAAATAATGTTTGGGATTATAAGAACTTAGAATTCTTCTTGATTCAGATTCTAAATTGAAATATCTGGAAGAAATCCTGTTTTTAAAGTAAGCAAGCAAAGTCGGCATCTCTCCGGCTTCGCCGCTTCTGGCTTTCTTGAGACTTAAATAAAAAGCGATAATGCTTTCTTTTTTGGTACCAACACATTCAAAAGGCTTAAAATCACTCTCGCCGATTAACTCTTTCATAATCTGTAAAAGATCGTTCTTGGTGAATAAATCTTGTCCAAAAATAGCTTTCATTTCTAGCTTACTCAAAAATGGAAAAAAGCAAGTAAAAACAAATAAGCATTTAGAGCATTTACCGCACCAGCGTTTATTTTTAGCTTTTTGATTACAGCTTAAAAATGACTTAAAATATTTAGGATAACCAGTAAAAATCTTAGCAATCTGCAATTCATAAAGAGGCCTTAATAAACTGAAATACTCAATCCCTTTGATTAAATATTTCTGAAGATAATTCCTAAACCTCCTCTCAAATTTAAAAGTCTTAGAATACTGATGGTTAACCTCTTTGCCGAAATACCAGACATTGCCTTCGTTAGCGCTTTGTTCGTTAGAGAAAACGATTGACCTGTAATCAAAAATTGTCGCTATTAAAACACTCAAGAAAGATAAATAAGCAGTAAACGGAGTATGGCCGTTCAAGAAATTCTCTTTATTCATCTCCAGAAGTTTTGGGTCAATTTTCCTAAGCACTGTAATTGGTTTTTCGTAGCCAGCGATCTTAATCACTTCCTTAGAAGCTTGGCTAGGGTTTAAAGAAAAACAGCTAATTTCTTTGCCAGCCTCTTTTAAAAGCTCGATTGTTACCACTGAATCCTTACCGCCGCCAACGGGCACTAAATAACGTTCTTTTAATTTTAGACTGATTGGTCGGAATAGTTTCCCCTTTTTAGCCAGTTTAATTTTTAAGAAACCTTTTTCCATAAAATTAATCTGGTTTTCATAAAAATACTGAGCCATGCCGTTGAAAATCAAATCTTTCCACCACCTGATTTGATCATGACTTAATGTTCCGGCTTTGATTAAAATCTCCGGAGAACAGGTCGCCTTCCAATATGAAATCATTTCGATTAAGCCAATATTAAAAACCAGATTATCAATAACTTTTTTACCAATTTTTTTTATTCTTTTTGCATCTATTTTTTTAACTAAAAGCTGAGGGGAAAATGAGATCTCCTCCCCTATTATAAAATTAAAAGATATTTGTAAATCATTTTCTAAAACTTTCCAGGAAAATTTTTCATATGAAAACTGAAGATATTTTTTTCTTAAAGCAATAAAGGGTTTATTTTGGATTGCCATGGTTAACCAAAAAGCCTAATAATTACCCCGACCATCATTGCTACCATTGTGATAAGCCAAAACCTCATGGTTATTTGAGGCGCCGGCCACCCTTTGGCCTCAAAATGATGATGAATTGGAGCTGCTAAAAATAGTTTCTTGCCCCTGAACCTCTTAGAAAGAAGCTGTAAAATAACAGAACCTGATTCGACAAATAAAATCAATCCGATAATCGGCAATACTAGCACTGAATCAGTTAAAAAAGCCACTACGGTTAACGTGGCAGTCAATCCTAAAACTCCAGTTTCGCCCATATAAAATTTGGCGGGTGGGATATTGTGCCATAAAAAAGCCATTAAGCTGCCCAGGATGACAGATAAAAAAGCAGCTAAATCTATTTGGCGTAAAAAAATGGCGATGACCGCATAACCAGTAAAGATAATTGCGAAAGCTCCGCCAGCCAAACCATCAATGCCGTCGATCACTCCGCCTGAATAAACTGCCATCATAGTAATAATAAATAAGGGAATATAAAGGCCGTCGATCTCAAAATTACCTATCCCGGGAATATGAATTGTATGCCAATCCAGTTTAAAGTAAAACCATAAGGCGCCAATAATGCCAATAACAGCTACCAAGCTCAAGCGATAAACTAAGCTTAATCCCCCACCAACATATTTACCTTTGCTAAAAACCTGAAGCAAATCATCGGTTAAACCGAGTAAAGAAGCGGCTACCAGGGCAAACAAGGGCAACCAGGTTTGACTCCGGCTCAGAAAATTTAATTTGTTAAAAATCTGAATATTAAACAGATTGTCGAGTAAAAAAAACAAAAAAACTAAAATTAAGGTGGTGGCAAAGATCAAAATGCCACCAAATCTTGGCGTTCTGATTTCACCTTCTGAATGAAATTTCTGAAAATAAGAAACATCACCGCCATCAATAGCCTTGGTTCTGACCTGCTTACGCCAAAGCTTCTTCTTATATAAGAAACTAATCAAAGGCTTGGCTAAAAAAGCTGCCATAATAAAAGAGAAAAAGCCCAAGCTTAAGATTTTAATAACATCAAACGAAAGGCCGTAAAATTTCATCTTATGCGTTTAAAAAATAAATATGTCTGCAAACTTCAAAGAAGTTGCATCTTAATCAAAAGCCTCAATTAACTTTTTCATTTCACTGAAACGAGATTCGTGAGAATCAGCCCCTAAAATAACGTTAATAAAGTGATTATTATTTTTATCTTTCAGAATTAAAATAATACAGCCACCGGCCTCGTCAGTATAGCCGGTTTTGCCGCCAACGATCCTTTTTCCAGCCAGCTCGCTAAAAGAATTCAATAATTCATTAGTGTTAAAAGCCCGATGGTGAAGTTCTCCGTTCTCGCTTAAAACTATGACTGAAGGCTGTGCTGAAATTTCCAAAATTAGGGGGTACTTTTTTAAAATTAAAATGGTTAAATTGGCCAGATCCTCGGCGCTAGAAAAATTATTCTCTACTTCTAATCCAGTCGGAGTTGAAAAATTAGTTGATCTTAAGCCAAATTCTTTTACTTTTAAATTCATCATCTTAATAAATTCTTGGCGACTGTCAACTTCGTTGACTTCGTTGACTTCGGCCAAAGCGCTGGCAGCATCATTATTCGATTCCACTAAAGCCATTTTTAATAATTCCCCAACCATAATCTTCTCGCCAACCTTTAAATTACCATTACTCCACTCTTGGGAAATCATTGCCCGGCTGATTTCAACTATTTTGGAAAGCGGCTGGTTATCCAAAGAAATAATAGCCGTCATCAATTTTGTCAGAGAAGCAATCGGCATCTTAGCGTTTGAATTTTGGTCAAAAATAATTGTCTGCTCTCCATCACTACTGACCTTAACCACTAAAGCAGCTTTAGCCTTAACATTAAAATCGATTGAATTTTTTCTGCTCAAACTTTCTCTAGAAATCTGAGCCAGGAGAATGTTATCTGGAAAATAAATTTCATTAATTAAAAAATCTTCCATGGCAAATTGGGCGCTATTGACGCTCAAGGAAAAAGCTAAACCGATAACAATACCAACGCCAAAAAATTTAATTCCTTTCATTTATTCCTTAGAAAAAAGTAATAATGTCTGCAAATTCTAGCAAGAATCTTCATCTCTTTTTCTGCCGAATCTTAGCTTTTAAAAGAGATAGTCTCTGGTCAATTCTTTCCATATCACGCGGAAAGAGCGATGCTTCTCGGACATTCTTTAAGCCCAAGACCTGCATAGTGATTCTTTCTGCGCCCAAGGCAAATCCACCTTCAGGTGGCATGCCAAATTTAAAGGCTTGCAAATAAATCTCAAAATCCTCGGGTTTATTACCCCACTCTTTAATATTTTTTAAAAGTTGCTGGTAATCATTAATTCTCTGACCGCCAGTTACCCATTCCAAGCCTCGCCCCAAAAGATCAAAACTGTAGGTATATTCTGGATCTTGAGGATCTGGATAAGTATAAAACGGTCTTTTTTTAGCTGGATAATGAGTAATGAAAATTAGTTCTGAGCCATATTTTTCAAGAGCATAACGACAAATTTCTTTTTCGTCTTCTGGTTCCAAGTCCGGTTCTTGGCGATTATCACGGTTTGTTCTCTCAAAAATAATTTGCTGAGCCTGACGCATTTTTAACTGCGGAATCTTTTCTGGTAGTTGAGGAGTAGTGACTCCAAACATTTTTAACTCTTCGGCTCTTTCTTTGTTAAGTTTCTGAAAAACATATCTGATCGTTTTTTCTACTTCTTCCATAATCTCTGTAAATGACTCGATAAAACCCATTTCTGCGTCCAAGCTTAAATATTCTGTCAAATGACGGGTAGTCACCGACGGTTCAGCCCGATAGGCATGAGCTAAAGTAAAAACTCTTTCAAAAACGCCCACCATGATTTGCTTATACATCTGCGGAGACTGAGCTAAAAAAGCATCTTTGTCAAAATATTTCACCCTAAAAACTTCGGCGCCGCCCTCGGTTGCCGAAGGCACAATGGTTGGCACTTGAATTTCCGTAAAGCCATCTTGTTTTAAAACTTCGCGAAAACCACTAATAATTGTTTCTTGAACCTTAAAGATAGCAGTAACTTTTGGATGCCGTAAAGAAAGCGGACGCCAATCAAGTAGCGTCGGCAACTCAAGGTTCAAATCTTCCTGACCCATATCAAAAGGCAATTCTTCAGCCTTAGATAGAACTACTAGCCCCTGAACCGCTACTTCTATTTTACCAGTCAGAATATTTTTATTAACCATGGCCAGCGGTCTTTTCTGGACCAAGCCAACAATTTCAATTACATCCTGAGGCCTAAGACCAGAAAGCAACTCGCCACCAACTAATTGAATCATGGCACTGCCATCTCTAATATCAACAAAAACCAGCTTGCCATGATCACGCTTAATATTAACCCAGCCAGCAATTTTGATCTTTTTATCAACGTACTTTGGCGTTTCTTGTATAAAAATTCTTTTCATGAAGATTAATTAAACTTGTAAAAGACAATTGTACTTAGCCAATCTTTCTCCCCTGGCCATGCCGCCGAATTTAACAAAATCAGATCCAATAGCCAAAGCTAGTTCAGCTATGAAAGGATCATTGGTTTCGCCTGACCGGTGTGAGACAATGATTTTTAGTTTATTTTTCCTGGCCAATCTCACAAATTCCAGAGTTTCAGAAATAGTACCGATTTGGTTTGGCTTAACAATAACTGCGTTAATCAATAAGGGAGAAAGGGCTTTCTTCAGCCTAAAAGTATTGGTAGCCACCAAATCATCGCCAACTACTAAATGATCTTTTCCGAACTTTTTGAAAAAACTTTGCCAATTTTTAATATCTTTTTCCGCAAACGGGTCTTCAATACTAACGATCTTAAAGTCTTTAATTAAGTCTTCCAAATCATATTTCTCGCTTGGCTTGAAATAACTGCCGCCAACATCAATGGCATACTTAGTTTGAGCTGGTAAAGACTTTTTCAGAATCTGCATCGCTTGATAATCATTAAGATTATTTGGAGCAAATCCGCCCTCTAATCCTACATCGGTGTCAATCTTTTCTTTTAATAAAGCTTTTTTTAATCTTCCGTAATTTAAAAGTCCTTGATTAACATTTTTACTGATAATCATGATTTCCTGAATTTTTAAAGAAGAATCTGAATGAATTCCGCCTTCAAATCCTAAAACCATTAATTGCGGACGTCTTTTTGATTTCGGTAAAGTTTTAAAGGCCCGACAAAAAGCAACTGATAAAGGCAGAGTGACGTTGGCAAATTTAGACTTTAATTTTAAATACTTGTCAAAATCTGACTGTGACTTAAAGTTTTTCTTTAAAATGTTTTTTGACAGTCTATTAATAATGGCTACTGCTTTGTCGGCTGGCAAATTCTTAGTTTCATATTTCCCAATAGAAGTTCCGCTCGGAACTGAAGCCAATACTTTTTCATTCGAGCTTACCAATTCAACTTCAACCGTTGGCTTAGCCCGGGAATCTAGAATCTTTCTGACCTGAAGTGATTTAATTACTAGTTTCATAACCTTAATTCATTTAATTACTAGTTTCATAACCTTAATTCATTTAATTACTAGTTTCATAACCTTAATTCATTTAATTACTAGTTTCATAACTGATTTTGTAAAAAAGAATAAACAGATAAAACTGCCTTAGTCCCCTCTCCAGCCGCAACAATGATTTGCTTGTATTTAACATTAGTAACATCGCCGGCTGCATATAAACCTGGAGTTTTAGTTGCACAGGTTAGAGGATCAACAGTAATCTCTCCCATCTTGGTTAAATCAACTAAATCTTTCAAAAAATCTGCGGCTGGCAAATACCCGACCTGAATAAAAACCCCTTGAACTGCCAGTTCTTTTTCCTGGCCAGATTCCAAATCTTGGTAAAGAAGCGCGTTGACCTTATCTTTTCCTTTAATCTCCAGAGTTTTAGCTCTTAAGATCACTTCTATTTTCCCGGATTTTCTGGCTTTTTCTTGTTCGATTTCATCAGCCAAAGGCTTAGAGGAAAGCTCAAGGATATAAATTTTATTTGCATAAGGAATAGAATCCAGGGCTGCCCCAAAGCCAGAGTTGCCTCCGCCAACCACAGCTATGTCTCGCCTCCTAAAAAGAGGGGCATCGCAAATAGAGCAATATGATACCCCTTTATTCCTTAACTCTGTTTCTCCCGGCACTTTTAATGGTCTGGGATTCCGACCCGTGGCGATAATAATTGCTTTGCTTTGAAAAACCTGTTTTTTTACAGTTTCAATTGTAAAAATATTTTCTTTCTTAGAAAGAGAGCGAACCTCATCGCCTTCTTTGATTTCAACATCAAACTTTTGCAAGTGATCCTTAAAACTTTTCATCAAGCTCATGCCGTCAATTTCAGCAAAGCCGGGATAGTTTTCTATCATGCCGACTTTACCGATCTGACCAATAAAATCTTTGGTAGCTAGCAAAATATTCAAAGCCTTTCTGGCCCCATAAATGCCAGCGGCAATTCCTGCTGGTCCGCCGCCAATAATAATCAGATCGTAGATCATCATATATTATACCGAAAAAAGTGATTTTAAGCAATAAAATTAAAATTAAAGATTATACCTTTGAGAAAAAGGTAAAGCAAAAATCCCGCTAAAAGCGGGATTGTTGCTTTTTCTCAAAGTTTGGCCTTAAGAATTCTTTTCTCTGTTTCTAATTTCTTCAATAATCTTATTGAGTCTTTGTTCTGCTTTTTCAGAAGGCTCTTTGGGCATCAAATCTGCTATCTTTTCTTTAGCAGAAGAAACAACCTCGTTGACTCCAAGAGCATAAGCTTTTTTACCGACATAAAACCTTAATAGCATAAAGTATGTCAATAGAATTGTGGCCATTGCTGAAGTGATTAAAGCAATTTTAGCTGAATCTAAAACTCCGGTTGGTACATCGGTAGCGCCTTTTACTTCAGTCCTGACTACGTTAACGGAAGCAGTGTCAGTTCTAGAAACACTGCTGTTATAGACTGAAACCGTATTAACTAAGTTAGTGGTGCCGAAAGCAAAGTTTGCTGCTTGAGCTACAAGTGCCTGAAAAGTAATTTTTTTAGTCTGTTGCGGATTAAGCGTACCAATATTAAGACCGGTTAAGATATTGCCGCCGACAAAAGAAACGTCATCTATTTTAAGACTGCCGAGATAACTCATATTGGCCGGCAGAGTATCTTTGACAATAACGTCATTAAGAATGCTATTTCCAGTGGCAGTAATGAAAATATGAAATTCAATCACCTCTCCCGGATCAGAAGTAGTTACTTCCCCATAAGCAGTATTGTCGCTTAAGTTCCGACCGAGCTTATTAACACTCAGATCTTGAGTTCCAGCTGAACCAACTATAACCGTAGCCGTAGCTTCGGCAGCTGAAGCTGTGCCTCTTTCTATTCTGACCTTAGCAATGTAAGTGCCAATATTTTGATAATTACAAGCATCAACTACTGTTTTTGGATTCTCAGATATTGAACTAAAGGTCTGATCCCAAACGCCATCTGAAGTACAATCAAATCTATAAGTAATAAGGCCTGTAGCCGTTCCTGTTGCTGTTGCCCTTAAATCAACTCCGTTCAAGGGGGCATTGCCTGTATTGGGAATAGTTTCAAGACTGGCATAAAGAGTTTGTTGTTGATTAGCAACCTGAACGGTAACGCTGTCTGAAGCTGAACCGCCAGCTCCGCTACAAGCTATGATATATGTTTTTGAGCTCAAAAGATTACCAGTGGTTTCACTGCCGCTCAGAGATTTATACCCCTGCCAAGCAGTATCAGTAGCATAACAAGAACTGGCATTGCTGGAAGTCCAAGATAAGGTGGCAGCGGTGTTGTAATTAACAGTTATTGGACCATCCGAACCATTGACCTTTAAGTCAACGGTTGGTCCTGAGCTTGTTGTTAGTCTTCCTCTGAAGACAACGTAACCGGCTTCTGTATAACAATCGATTGTATCACAATCAATACTGCCCAAATTCACTTCAACATAACCAGCTCCCTGGGAAACCGTTATATTGCTGACTGTTTGATTATTATCTCTGTACCAGGTAGTAATGTTATCAAAAACTAGTTTTTGGGCAGTTGAAACATTAATAATACCATTATCATTAGCGCTGGTAACATTGTTAGCTGAAACCAAAGCGGTAGTAGTTATTGAATTTTGTTCTGTGGTTGGAAAGTTAATCCTCACGATGGTATTCTGGGCTTGCTGGGTTGGAATATTAGAATCGGTTGTTCCACAATGATAATAGACATCGAATCTAATATAGTCTCCGCTATTAGCTGAAATTGGATCTTGCCAGCTAACAGTCCCCTGAGTTTCGTTTTTCATCTTCAGAAGTTCAATATCAGCTGCCATCATATTAAACCTTGTTTCTGCTTGAGCTGTTAGGGGAAATATAACCAATCCAGCTAAAAGTACAAATGAAGAAATTAATAGAATTTTTTTAGTCATTTTTTTATTGATTAATTTTTTTAATAAATACCTAAAATGGCTCCGATGGCGGAGCTGGTAAACAATAAAGGACTTGAACCAGAACGCTGTCATTGGCAGATCCGGCTGAATTACTGCAAGTTAATGTGTAGTTCTTAGTTAGAGCTAAAATTCCAGTTGATTCAGATCCGCTTGGCACAGCTTTTGAACCAGACCAATCTCCTGAGGCAGTACAACTGGTTGGATTATTGGTAGTAGTCCAAGATAGAGTAGCAGCGGTGTTGTAATTGATGGTCATTGGTCCATCTACCCCATTAGCTTTTAGGTTAACGGTTGGCTGCGAGACCTGGACATTGGCTTTGACTGTATCAGTGGCCGTGCCACCCGGGCCTGTGCAGGTAATAGTATATGTTTTGTTGGAAGTCAAGTTGCCGGTTGATTGAGATCCGGAAACAGCTTTTGAACCAGACCAGTTTCCTGAAGCTGAGCAGGAAGTGGCGTTAGTTGAAGTCCAGAATAGAGTTGCCGCCGTATTGTAGGGAATGGTAATAGTGCCATTTTGATTATTGATTTTCAGGTTAACTGTGGGCGCTGTAGCCTGGACATTGGCTTTGACTGTATCAGTGGCCGTGCCACCCGGGCCTGTGCAGGTAATAGTATATGTTTTGTTGGAAGTCAAGTTGCCGGTTGATTGAGATCCGGAAACAGCTTTTGAACCAGACCAGTTTCCTGAAGCTGAGCAGGAAGTGGCGTTAGTTGAAGTCCAGAATAGAGTTGCCGCCGTATTGTAGGGAATGGTAATAGTGCCATTTTGATTATTGATTTTCAGGTTAACTGTGGGAGGAGTAAAAATAGAAGAAACCGTAGCTTTAAAAACTACAAAACCTGCTACAGTATAACAGTTCATATAATCGCACTTTAAGTCTCCAAGATTAACTTGGATGTAACCATTGCCAATGCTGGCAGAAATATTTTGATTAGTGCCGTCATGATACCAAATAGCTGTGTTCTCAAAATTCAGTTTTTGGGATGAAGAAACGTTAATTGTTCCTGTATTAGTGATTGTCGAAAGATTATTGGCTGAAAGTCTGCCGGTACTGGTAATATTTGCCTGTCGGCTGGTAGGAAACTCAAGTTTAACTATAGTGTTACGAGCCCTAATAGTTGACCAGGCTACATCATTAGTTCCGCAGTGATAATAAACAAGAAATTCAACCTGATCACCGGCACTGGCAGAAATAGGGTCTTGCCAAGTAGTCATTCCTTGAGTTCTATTAGCTAATCTAACGAGTTCCTTGTCTCCACTCATGATATTCCAGCCCGTAGTGCTAGCTAGAACAAAACCTGTGGCTAAAACTCCCAAAACAGCGATAATGGTAATCGCTTTCCAGGAACTGATCTCTTTATTAAAAAGATTGTTCGTATTTTTTTAATTACTTTTTTATACTGCTTAATTAATTATCTTTTTATTCCCTCCTCATTAAAGACTTCTTTTGAAATCTTCATTGAGGAGAGTGCGGAAAACTTTGTTTTCCGCATCTTTCTTATTCTCGCCGCTCTCTCTCCTAAGAGCGACTATGGAGACGGATCCGTTGGCGGGATGCAATCTTCTGGCGGGCACACCGGATCCACAGGGGGAGGATCAGTTGGTTCCACTATTGGATCCACGGGGGGATCCGTTGGCGGGATGCAATCTTCTGGCGGGCACACCGGATCCACAGGGGGAGGATCAGTTGGTTCCACTATTGGATCCACGGGGGGATCCGTTGGCGGGATGGGATTACAGCCCGGACATTTTTCCTGTGGTTCTTGCGGCTGCCGCGAAGTCTCGTAATACTGCCACGCGACGTTTCCGCAAGCGTGAAAAACTACGAAAGAGTACTCCGCGTTCTCCACTATTATCCAGGCCTCTGGCGCATTTTTGGGCGAGATGTTTACCATCCCGACCAAAGGCGCATTACAATGACCGTCATCGGCTAAGTCGCCGCAAGCGGTCACCCACCACGACCCTAGAATAAACCGGCTGCTTGGCTCGCTAACTGGAAGATCGAGCCAAGCTAAGCCATAAGCTTCCTGGATGTAAGGCCAGGAAACCACTAACTCGTCCCAAGTAGTGGGACAGTTGATAGACCAACGATTATCACACCACTGGCTTGTTGTGGTGGTGGTATTTGGTGGTGTCGGCGTTGGGCTCGCCATACTAACTGTTTGGGTCGCCAAAGTTAATGTGGCATCAAAATTAATAAATTCAGGTGTCGGTGTTGCGGTCAGTACCGTTGGCGTTGCGGTCAGCATTGCCGTCGGTGCCGATGCCGACAATGGTTGGTATAAATACCAGCCCACCATGCCCCCTATCATACAGGCCAGGGTCAAACTAATTCCCAGCAAAACTAACCCCACCATTGGCCAAACAAAGTTTCTCATAGCACACCTCCTTATCAGAATGTACTTTCAAAATATATTTTAAAGAACCAGAGAAACACATTTCAAAAACATGTTTTTCTAGACCTTTAAATAATCTGAATTTTATTCAGATGTCCTATTTCAAATGTCCTATCTGAATACTGAACCTTACCACGCATTGCTTATCTTGTCAAGAACAATTCTGCCTCGACTATTAGTCTTTTAAAGTCTTTGCCCGGGGGCCAGCAAGTAATAAGATAAAGAAACTGCTTTGAATTACCTGAATTATTTTCTGGTAATGCCTGGCCTTTTTCTACAAAGACTTTATTGGTAACCATAAAATCATATTGTAAACCGGTAAAATTAATTCTAATGTTATCCCCTGCTTGCAATTCTCCCAATTTACTGAAAACCCAATCATATCTTATCTTTGGCCAACCTGGTGGTGAAGAATGTCCTAGGACAATTAATTTTCCTGACTGACCGGGTAAACTTGATTCAGGATAAACTACTACGCCATTTTTCAAGTCTCGGGTAATAGCTTTTATCTCGGTACTATTAGCAAAAATTAAAGGTGCTTCTAAGCCAAGCTTTGTAATTTCTAAACTATTTTCTTTTGGCGTTGGAAAAAACTCTTTTTGCATAGGAACTGGAGTTGGAGTTGAGGTTGGGATTGGTGTTTCTTGATGTAGTGTTGTAATCGGCACTTCAGTTAAAACAGCTACCTGCCTGGTCATAAAATTAAAAAACTGGATTATATTCAAAACCAAAAAAATAGAAATAAAGGAAAATAGGAAAAAGAAAAATACTTTTTTTGTTTCTTTAAAAAAATTTGATTCTTCAGCCATTTTATTCAAAAGAAGTTCAAAAGGAGCTAAGCTCCTTTTAGGTTAAATAATTAAGTTATGGGGAATCAAGCTGATAATGAGCTGTTTATCAACAAAGTTTGAAACGAAGAACAAAAGGATAAAAAAAGCCGCGTCTAAGGCCAGCTCGGGCCTCTTGATGCCCTCAATTAAATTAATGAGAAAGTTAAAAATTAAAGCGCCGATCAGGAAAAGCAAAAAAACGGTTATTGCTTGGGAAGTTATCCGGTCATATTGATTCGAACCAAAGTTAAAAACTTCAACCGGCAAATCAAAATTTCCTTTAATCTCAGCTAAAGGTTCCGGATTAAGGGTTTCCGTTGATGTTTCTGTAATCTCTAGCGGTACTTCGGTTTCACTGGGAACATTAAGCGGAGTCTCAACTTCTGGAGAAGAGCTTGAAATCGATTTAGGGGGCTGAACCGAACTGACAACTACCGGTTTGGCAGTAGGATTGCCAAAAAACTGAACAACAATAGTTGTTTCTTTGCCCTGAAAATTACCGATTAAAACAGCAATGCCGATCTCTCTAAAATTAGGATTTAAAAGATTCTGCCGGTGCGAAGGAGATTCTTTCCAAGCTTTTTCGACCTCAGTTGAATCTAAAAACCCAATCGCTAGATTTTCTCCGGCCGCTTTATAAGTATAGCCGTTCTTTTTAAACCAATACCAAGGAGTAACCCCGCTTGGGCTAGTGTGGTTGAAATAACCATTGTTAATCATATCCTGAGCCTTAGCTAAAGCCGCCTGATTTAAAACCAAACTTTCTTTTAATGGCGATAATCCGATTGATTGTCTCTCCTGATTAGTCAGCTCTATTAAGGTTGAAGAAATAACTTCAGCAAAAAATGAAGTTTTGGGAAACAATAAATAAAATGGAAAAAGGATCAGCTTTAGCGCTAAAAATATCAAAAGGTAATAAGTTAAAAACTGGCGTTGGAGAGCCAGCGGCCTAAAAGAGTTTTCCTGGCAAGGAAAAAAGGCAATCTTTGACTGATAAAAAAGATTTTTTAGATTAAAGAATTCCATGGTCTAGATTATAACATAATCTTTTACTTTAGTCAAGAATAAAAAAGCCAGCTTTCCCAAGCCGACCTTCTTATAGCGAATCAGAAATTCGATATACTGGATATATTTAATCCATTATCAAATAAATCCTTAACTAATAGCTTCGGGAATAGCTTCAATTAAATCAAGCACTGACAAAGAATCTTTCATTTTCTTTGCCGCCGTTTCCCCAGCCAAACCGTTAATATAAGCGGCCGCCTGAGCAGCAATAAAAGAATCTATGCCCTTGGCCAGAAAAGCACCGCAAATACCGGCGAAAGCATCTCCAATCCCCATTTTGCTAAGGTAAGGGCTGCCCGTTCTATTTATTGCCACTTCCTTTCCGTTTGAAATAATATCAATCTTGCCCTTTAAAACAATTGTTGTTTGAAGTTTTTCTGCTTCTTCCTGAACAATTTTTACTTTTTCTTCATCAGGAAGTTCATAGATTTCTCGACCGGTCAGAGCATAAAACTCATAAGTATTGGGGGTAATAACCGAATTTTCCCCTTTTATACCTTGAGGGCTTTTAGCCAAGGCGTAAATGGCATCAGCATCAATAACCGCCGGTAAAGAATTATTTACTAAGAATTCAGCGATTGCCTCCTGAGTTTCTTTCGTCCTGCCCATACCGCCGCCAATCACCAAAGCACTTTTGCCATGAGAAATTTCTTTAGCTGATTCAGCCATGGAAAGTAACGTCGCTAAATGTCTTTTTTCCAACCAATTGCCGTCTAAGGGGTAAGCAGCGATTGCAGGAAAAAAAGAAGCAATAATGTCTGCCGCTCTTTTGGGAGCAATAACCCTAATAACATCTACTCCGGCTTTAAAGGCCGCTAGAGCCGAAATTGTCGGTTGACCTGAATAAAATTCAGACCCCCCGATTATTAGTAAAAGCCCGTAATCGTATTTTCTGACAGCTTTTTCTATCGGTCGTGGTTGATAAACGCTTTTTAATATTTCTTTAGTAACTTCGATCATCTTCGTATATTAATGTTTTTAAAATCAGGATGTCTTTTAGCTAAGAATAGATTTGATTCAAGCCAACCCTGGATATTACCGCATTCAAGCCAATCTCCTTCAAACTCATATCCATAAATCATTATACCCTCTTTAATCATTTGCTCAAGAGCATTAGCTAAAATGATTTCTCCCTTAAAAGTTTTGGATTTCTGCAAATAATCAAATATTACCGGAGTTAAAATATACTTTCCGACCGCAACAAAGTTTGAGGGTGCTTTTCCCGCACTGGGCTTTTCAACTATTTCTTTAATCTGATAAATTTTAGGAGCGACTTTTTTAATCTTAAAAGCACCGTAAGAACTGACCTTTTCTGGAGCCACTTTTTTCATAGCCACCACTGGATGGCTATAGCCGTACTCGGCAAAAACTTTCATCATTTGCAAAAGACAAGGGGTTTTGGAAATAACAATGTCATCGCCAAAAGAAACCATAAAAGGATTTTTACCAATTTTATCTTTAGCCTGAAGGATAGCATGACCATCTCCTAGGGGTTTTTTCTGGATCACTGAAGAAAACTTAAGATCGCGAAAACTTGCTTGGCTCTTCTTCAATTCGGTTAAAAGATCTTTTTTGTTTCTTTTTTCCAAAATCTTTTCTATTTTGGCATCGGCTTTAAAATAGTTTTCAACAATCTTTTTACCGGGAGAATTCACAAAAATTATTTCATTAATACCGGATTCTTTAAATTCCTGAACGATATAGTCAAGAATTGGACGATTAAGCAAAGGCCAAAGCTCTTTGGGAAACACCTTTGAAAGAGGAAGAAACCGGGTTCCTAACCCGGCAATTGGCAATACTGCCTTTTTAATTGATTTATGTTGCATTACAATAACACAGTTGATATGCCGGCTTCGCCGTCATAATAACACAGTTGATATGCCG
>CAYTHH010000003.1:0-24665 GCA_964437545.1 uncultured Candidatus Saccharibacteria bacterium
AAGCTTCGCTTATAAACAAGTTTGAAAGCTTCGCTTATAGCATTATTATCTAAACATTCCCAAATCCGCTTTTCTTTAAAACGATTTTATGATAAAAAAAGCTTGATGCAGGTATCGTATAACGGCATTACTACAGGTTTCCAACCTGTTGACAGGGGTTCGACTCCCCTTACCTGCTCAAAATCTGCCAAAAGAAGCTCGCCACAGCGAGCTTCTTTGTGTGATTCTTACTTTTATTGCCGCTTTTATCACTAGCGGCGTTCGGATAAATACCAAACCAGAAAAACCACTATTAAAGAAATTATGGCTGAAGCAATGTAGCCTGATTGCTTGCTGTTTAACAATTTTTTTATAGTGGGCAGAATGCCCGATATACTGTTACGCATTATAGTCATTTTATCTGGCGTGCCAGGTAGTGAAGACCCGAATGCGCGACTTAGCAAAGCTAGTCGCCCGGTTCGTCTTCGACGAACCGATTATTAATTTTCGGATTTCTACTACCTGGCATGTTCGGTAACCCTTAACTCGCGAATAAGATTAACTTTGATTTCACCGGGATATCTAAGCTCTTCCTGGATTCTAGAGGCAATATCTTTAGCCATTTTCCTAGCCGCTAAATCATCAACTTGTTCCGGTCTGACAAAAACCCTTATCTCCCGGCCAGCCTGTAATGCCCAAGCTTTTTTCACCCCTTGAAAGCTAACAGCGATCTTTTCCAGATCCTCCAGTCTTTTTAAGTAGTTTTCGGCGTTATCTTTTCTGGCTCCGGGCCTGGCTCCTGAGATCTGATCAGCCGCCTGAACCAGCATTGATTCTATGCTTTCATAAGGATAATCTTCATGATGCGATTTCATAGCTGAAATTATTTCTTTCTCAATTCCAAATTTTTCCAAAATTTTAACGCCGATATCAACATGAGAACCCTCAACCTGTCCGTCAACTGCTTTACCAATATCGTGTAAAAGTCCTGCCTTTTTAGCTAATTTAATATTAGCGCCAACTTCAGCGGCTAGAGCAGCTGCTAAAAAGGAAACTTCCATTGAATGCAATAAAACATTTTGGCCGTAACTGGTTCTGAATTTCAGCCTTCCTAAAATTTGAATCAGCTTTGGATCAAGGCCAATAATGCCGGTTTCGTAAACAGCATTTTCTCCGGCATCTCTGACTTGTTTATTGATTTCTGCTTCAGCTTTAGCAACCTCATCTTCGATCCTGGCTGGTTGAATCCTGCCGTCTTGAATTAGTTTTTCAAGAGCAGTCTTGGCAATTTGACGCCTAATCGGATCAAATCCCGAGATAACTAAAACTTGAGGAGTTTCATCAATAATAACCTCGACTCCGGTCATTCTTTCCAATGTTCGAATATTACGACCCTCTTTGCCAATAATGCGCCCTTTAATGTCATCATTGGGCAAAGGCACGGTTGTGGTGGTAATTTCCTGTGCCTGAGACATGGCCTGCTTTTGAATGGCTAAGGTTAAAATCTCTTTAGCTTTGTTTTCAAATTGATCCCGACCACCCTCTTCAAGTCTTCTCATTTTTTCCAAGATTTCACGCTGAGAATCATTCTCCACTTTTTTAAGAAGTTCTTCTTTTGCCTCTTGGATAGAAAGACGAGCAACTCTTTCTAGCTCTTGTTTTGTTTTTTCCTCGAGTTCTTCAATATTTTTCTTGACCTCTCTTAATTTCTCAACTTTACCTAAAAAATCCGTCTCTCTGATTTCCAACTGAGTCATTCTCTGGTCTGAAAGATTTTCTCTTTTTAAAAGAAGATTTTCCGCCTTAAAAATCTCCTGGCGCCGCCTCTCGGTATCTTTTTGGGTTGTTTCGATTAACTTTTGGGATTTTGCTTTTGCTTCGGAGAGAATTATTTCTGCTTCAGCCTTAGCCTGAGAAATTACTTTCTGAAGTTTCTCCTCAATGCTGCCGATCTTTTTCTTGGCAATTGATTGACGGGTAAAATATCCCAAAACCGCGCCTAAGGCTAAAGACAGGACGATAATCACAATATAGAATAATTGGTTCATGTTAAAAATGACCTGGTGAGCTGCATCAAGACCGGATCTATAAAATTTTAAGATTTGGTTTTAATGACCTTGTCGATAAGGCCGTAAGATTTAGCTTCTTGAGAAGAAAGATAAAAATCTCGATCAGTATCTTTCTCAATTTTAGCTAATGTCTGGCCCGTGTGTTTTGATAGAATCTGAATTATTTTTTCCTTAATCTTTAAGATCTGCTTGGCAGTAATTTCTATCTCAACTGCCTGACCGGTAACTCCACCAGCAACCTGATGCAGCAGGATTTCGGAATTGGGCAAAGTAAATCTTTTGCCCTTTTTTCCGGCAGCCAGTAAAACTGCGGCCATTGAAGCGGCCATGCCAACACAAACCGTAGAAACATCTGGTTTAATATATTGCATGGTGTCATAAATCGCCAGGCCGGCTGTCACCGAGCCCCCGGGACTATTGATATATAACTGAATATCTTTGCCCGATTCTTTAGAGGCCAAAAACAACATTTGCGCAATAATCGAATTGGCAACAGCGTCATTAATGGGACCTGCTAAAAATACGATTCTTTCTTTCAAGAGCCTTGAATAAATATCATAGGCCCTTTCGCCAAATTGAGATTTTTCTATAACCGTTGGAATCAGATTCATAAAAACATTGTAGCAAAAAACTGCTGAAAAGTAAATCCCAGCAGTTTCTGAAGAAAAAGAGTCTTTTAAACTAAGAAGCTGACGATCAATAGGGCAACAATATTAATAACCTTGATCATGGGATTAATGGCTGGACCGGCTGTATCTTTATATGGATCTCCAACCGTGTCCCCGGTCACTGCTGCCTGATGGGCAAGAGAGCCTTTGCCGCCATAATTTCCTTCTTCAATATATTTTTTAGCATTGTCCCAAGCTGCTCCTCCGGAAGTCATGGAAATAGCCAAGAAAAGCCCGGTCAAAATACTCCCGACTAAAACTCCTGCCAAAGCCAAGGGGCCCAAAATTAAACCAACCAAGATTGGAGCCAAAACAGGAATCAAGCTTGGCAATAGCATTTCTTTCAGGGCTGCTTTGGTAACAATATCAACGCATTTCCCATATTCGGGTTTAGAGGTACCTTCCATAATTCCGGGAATTTCTTTAAACTGCCTTCTGACCTCGTTAACCACTTGGCCCGCAGCCCGGCCAACCGAAGTCATGGCTAAAGAAGCAAAAAGATAGGGAAGTAAACCTCCCAAGAAAAGACCAACAATTATTTTCGGGTCATCAAGGTTAAAGTTAAGTTTGGCGCCAGCCAAAGCCAATTCCTGAGAAAAGCTGGCAAAAAGAACAATAGCGGTTAAGCCGGCTGAAGCAATCGCATAACCCTTGGTTACTGATTTAGTCGTATTGCCAACTGCGTCAAGAGCATCAGTTACCTGCCTAACATCTTCGCCAGCTCCAGACATTTCAGCAATGCCGCCAGCATTATCAACAATCGGACCAAAGGCATCAATGGCAATAATCATTCCGGTTAGAGACAGCATAGCTACGGCTGCCAAAGCCACTCCGAAAATCCCAGCCAGCTGAAAGCTTACTAAAATTCCTAAAGAAATCAAAATTGCCGGCCAAACCGTTGATTGCATTCCCACGGCCAGGCCAATAATGATATTAGTACCGTGGCCTGTTTGTGAAGCCTGGGCAATTGATTTCACCGGCCGATATTTTTTAGAAGTAAAATATTCAGTGATAACAAACATTCCAGCTACAACCACCAATCCCATTAAAGAGGCTAAATAAAGCCTATTAGTAGATATTTCTCCCAAAGGACCAAACTTCCTGATAACCGGATAAAATCCCAAAGCGGCAATGCCTGCAGAAACTGCCAACCCCTTATATAAAGCACCCATAATATTGCCCTTGCCTTTTTCCGAGGCACTCGAAGGGCGACTTAATTTAACAAAAAAGCTGCCAATAATTGAAGCAAAAATTGCCACCGTTCCTAAAAACAAGGGCATGAGTAAAAACATTGAATTAATTGTTGTTAGCATTGATCCTAAAATCATGGCCGAAATTAGGGCGACAACATAAGTTTCAAAAAGGTCAGCCGCCATACCGGCACAGTCGCCAACATTATCGCCAACCAGATCAGCAATTACGGCCGGATTTCTGGGATCATCTTCAGGAATGCCTTTTTCAACTTTACCAACCAGATCAGCGCCAACGTCAGCTGCTTTAGTGTAAATGCCACCTCCTAACCTGGCAAAAACAGAAATTAGCGAACCGCCAAAACCTAGAGCAATTAAAGCCTTTAAATCATTAGTTAAGAGATAAAATCCAGAGACTACCAATAATCCCACCCCAACCACCAAAAACCCTGTCACTGCTCCACCCTTAAAAGCAAGGCTTAGAGCTGCTGCCAACCCCTTTTTGGCAGATTCAGTCACCTTGCTATTGGTCTGAGTAGAAACAATCATTCCCAAGAATCCGCACAAAGCCGAAGCTAAGGCACCAATTAAAAAAGCAGCTGAGGATTTCCAACCGAGAGAAGCCAGTATAACTAGGCAAAGGACTATGGCTACGGGTAAAATAGTTTTTCCCTGTCTTTTCAGGTAAGAAATAGCTCCTTGGCGAATTGCCGAAGCAATCTCTAACGCCTGACCCGAACCGGCTGGAGCCTGATTAACCTTTTTAACCAGAAAGAAAACAAAAACTAGGGAAAAAATAGAAGCTAAAAATGGAAAAATAATCATATTATATTTTAATTGTTAATTTTTATGGCATAGCCATGAAAATCAAAAAGTGAGATAGGAGTGCTGGCAACTATGATATTATCCCGAAGTTACTTAAAAAACTTTATTTAGTCTTTTTAGTTGACTTTTTCTTGGCGGCTTTTTTAACTGCTTTCTTGACTTCTTTTTTATCTGGTTCAGAAACTGGCGTATCGTTATCAACTTTATCATCCTCCTTCTCTATATCAGCATCAGCACCATTTCTAACATCGATCTTCCAACCGGTTAACTTAGCTGCCAATCTGACATTCTGACCATCTTTGCCAATTGCCAAAGACAATTGATCTTCGGGCACAATAGCTAGAGCAATGTTTTTATCTTTGATCTTAATATCTAGAACCTTGGCGGGACTAAGAGAATTAGCAATTAATTCTTGAGGATCTTCGGCCCAGTTAACAATATCTATTTTTTCGCCGCCAAGCTCATTAATGACAGCCATAACTCTGGTGCCTCTTTGCCCTACGGTAGCGCCGATCGGATCAATTTTCTCATCATTAGAAAAAACAGCAATCTTTGACCTAGAACCTGGTTCTCTGGCAATTGCCTTTATCTCCACTTGTCCCGAAGCAATCTCTGGCACTTCTAATTCAAAAAGCCTGGAAATTAGCCTTGGGTGAGACCGAGACAGAAAAATAACTGGTCCCCGAGAAGTATTTTCAGTTTTTAAAACATAAATTTTCAATCTTTGGCCTAAACGATAAAATTCTCCCGGAACTTGCTCTTCTCTGGTTAGGATTCCCAGGGTCTTACCAATATTTAGAAAAACATTTCTGCCTTCAATTCTTTGGACAACTCCGGAAATAGCTTCACCCTCTTTTTCCTGAAATTCCAAAAAAATAGTGTCTTTCTCTATCTCCTTTATCTTTTGTAAAACCACTTGCTTGGCAGTCTGGGCAGCGATTCTGCCGAAAGAAGAAGTAACTTTGTCTTTAAGGGGAAATTCCAGCTCTTCTCCGGGCTTTACTTTCTTATTTATTTTTTTGGCTTCATCTATCATTAAATGCCTCTCTGGATTAAACCTAATCTTTTTCTCAGTCCCAAGATTCTCTTTTGTCTCTGAAAAATCAGGCCTTAGCGCCGTCTTCATCTGTTCTAATTCTTCTTCTGAATAAATCATTGAGTCGTCAACAACCAGTTTAACTTGCCAAAATTTAAGTTCACCGCTGTCCGGCTCTAATTTTGCTTTTAAAATTTGGCCTTTCTTGCCATAGTCTTTTTTATAGGCAGAGGCCAATGCTTGTTCAATTGTCTCGATCACCCTTTCCCGAGGAATGCCCCGCTCTTCGGAGATTTGGGAAATGGCAAGAGCGAATGATTTTAGATCCATGATAAAATAGAAAAACCTTTAGGGTAAAGGTCTAAATAATAATTAACTTAGGATAGCAAATAGATAAGAAATTATCAACAGGGTGGTGTCTGCCAGACAAAATCCTTTGGCAAGAGGACAAGATTCAGTGGCGATGTTGCCTGTCTTAGGGGAATCGCCAGCATATTACAAAGGATCTTAGCTCCTTTGTATACTCCTTGAGATAGCGAGAGCGCTGGCAAAGGCACGTATTTAAAGGGAGTTGACGATAACATAGTTTTTTCCATCATTTTCTTCAATCTCAAGATTGAAGAAAAACCCTTTTTCACTCCGCCATTCATTTGAAAATCCCCAGTCATTCCATTTCCAAACTGCGACATAATCTCCTTTACATTTCGGCGTCTGTGAATAATCTCCCTCAATCACAATTAAATCGTTTTTCCCGTCATTATCAACGTCGGCAATTTGAAATTCGCAATTCGGCTCAACGAGATTGGAAGAGCCCCAAATTTGTTTTACTGCCTCATTCGTAAAATCCAAGGTGAAAAAATGATTTTTTATACTCATATCGTTTTCTTTAATCCAAAAAGGTTTCGAGGAGCCAAAATTTCCAGCTTTCCATAAAGATAAATTTATGTCTGCAATCTTATCATTGTTTGAGTCGGCAAGAACAAAATTATCAATCCACCATTCGATTGGCGATTGCCAAACTATTTTTGAATTTTCTGAAATTGTTAATCTGCCATTTTCTAAAATGTAAGTTTCTTCGATTGAATTGTTGTCTAAATCTGCATGTTCTTGTCTTGAAACAGCACCGTTATTGCCGTTATTTTGGAAATTATCCGTATAAATCGTGGCTTTAGAAGTTTTTTGAAAATTGGTTTTGTCGCTGTCCCAAAAATAAACATCTCTATTATCCAAAGGGAAATTTAATCTTTTTAATATTTTTTCCGCTGCGCTGTTATCCGCCATTTTTGGCTGGGCCAAATTTTCCATAACCACCGGCAAGAAGGAAATTTTGTTAATTCCGTCTTTTGTAAAATAAACCTTGATAGCCAACCCTTCTTTTGTTTCTTGCGATTGCGGCTGGTCAAAAACAAAATTTCCCAAGCTATAAAAGATGTATTTCCCTTTGTATTTTTCTAATGCCTGCACAACATGAGGGTGATGGCCAATGATTAAATCAGCTCCAGCGTCAATCGCCGCATGAGCAAAATTCACCTGCGAATCGTTCGGTTTGTCGGTATATTCAATTCCGGCGTGCATAGAAACAATGACGAAATCGGCTTTTTGTTTTGCTTCTTTTACAACTCCCCTCATTTTATCAATCCGCATAAATGCTGTTCCCGCACAATTGTCGGACGCTTCGTAAGATGCCGGAACAATATCAATATCGTTGTAAGCAAGGAAAGCAAATTTTATTTCGCTTTTCTCAATGTAAACGGGTTGATTAGCTTCTTGTTCGTTGTTTCCAGCCCCAACATATTTAATACCCGCTTCCGCAAGATAATTGAAAGTGTCTTTTAATCCTTTTTCTCCAAAATTTGGAGTATGATTATTGGCTAAAGACAAAACAGAGAAACCGGCTTGTTTTAATGCTTGCTCGGTGCCCGGATTTGACCTAAAAATCATTTCAAAGTCAGGAATTTCCGCTCCTTGGGTGATTGGCGTTTCTAAATTGCCAAAAACCAAGTTCGCGCTATTCAAATAGTCCTGTATTTTCAAAAATGGATAGTTAATATCTTTTTGTTCTTTAACTGTTCTCTCCACTCCCCGCGAATAAGAAATATCGCCAACCGCAACCAAAGAAACTTCCTCGCTTTCTTGAGGAAGTTTCTTTTTCTGTACGGAAAACTCTAAAAACTCTTTTTCGCCCTGTGTCTGGTTTTTTGGCGTTTCTTGATTTTTAGAAAAATACAAATAATAGCTACTGATTAAAAGGGCAACAGCGATAATAGAAAGAAATAAAATTAACCATATAATTTTTCTTTGCATTCATTTTATTGTGCCACAAACGCATTAGTCCATTCAGGTAACTGCGGAGTTTGATTGGAATTTAATAATTCTCGCCATTTCTTATCAGTCAATCTGTCTGACATCGGCCAAGTGAATTCGTAGTAAGAATAAACTCCGCCTTTAGCAATTTTTAATTTTCCGTCAACCGGAACCACAACATAAATTTCGGAAATTTTGCCCGTGCCTACTTCCAACACTTGGCCGTTTGGATCGGTGGCAACATCAGTAATAATTGCGGCCGGATTTTCATTTAGGTAATCTCTCTGATTTGATGATTCTTTGAATTGCGGTTCGTCTTTGTTGACCTCAAGCCAGAAATGCTCCAATTGACCGCCGTATGAGCGAATAAGTTCGTATTCATCATCGGTTAATTTTTCGTTATTCAATTCTTTTTCGGATATTGTCTTGAGCGACATTGCCAGTTGTTCCATTTTGCTCAAATTGTCTTTCATGCTCGACGTTAAAAGTCCGCGAATTTCCAAACCTTCGTTTGTCATTTTCAGAAGCGAGGCGAGGCGCGCATAAACATATGGGTTCGGCTCAACATATCCGCGATCATCTTTTTCTTGCGGGCCGCCTGCGCCCAATTCAGCATAAACCTGTTTGGCATAAAGAATAGTATCATGCTTTAGTTGTGACCAGCTGCCTAAAAACGTGTTGAGGTCTTTTCTTGCCCAAGCAGAATTTTGCATGAAGGTCGGATAACCTGTTTGTTTTACATCAAGAAGCGGGCGAAGTTGATATAACCAACCCCAATATAAGTTTTGGGTCCAAATTTCTGTATTGAGTCCTGAAACATATTCATCCATCTTGGACATATTTTCGGAATAGCAGGCGTATTTAGTTTCGCCCATTCCTTCTAGAATATTCTTTGCTTCATTTGAGCCCATTGCCGCCGGGATATCCAATCCTTCTGGAAGACATCTTGCTCCTGATAAACATCCTGTCTCTTCTGGTTTAAATGCTTGGCAAGATTTGGTTTTATCGCCAACTTCCCGATAAACAAGTCGTTGGAAAATAGAGGCGTCAATGGTGAATCTTTGTCCCATAAAACGAAATCCCTTAATTTCTTGTTCTCTATCTGGCTGAATTGACACTTGGAAAATCGGCATTGAATTTATCTGTGGCGGCTCTAAAGTTTTTGCCTTATTTACAAAAGCGGTAAATTTATTTTTGTCGTTTGATACCGATTGAACTGTCGCACTCGCGCCATAGACATCTTCGGCCAAATCCCTGAATTGATAATAAGTAATATCGTCGCTTTTACCGACAAAGAAATTTACCGGCTCATAAATTTTATTCCAGCTGGTTTGATTATTTTCTTTATTTAAAGCAAGTGTGATTAAAATTCCTGACTTTATTTCGTCATCGTTTTTCAGGCGGAAAGTCAATCTGCCATACCACATCATTGACTTAAAATAGGCTTTCAATTGCTCCGTTTTGTCGTAGTGGCCTCTCGGTATGTATTGTGAATAATCTTCTTTTAACGCTTCTAATGATTGTGGTCCCTGTGGGGTATCAATCATCGTATCCTGCCCGCCACCTATGTTCATTACAGGAGATTTTTCTATGCCCTGATGTGCTTCGATCAATGCTAATTCTTGATTAGCTTCGTTTGCAACAATTGAAGGAATATCTACTGATGGATTTAAAAGCTTGCTTCCAACTGCAAAAAAGCCGATATTTCTTTTAGCGGCATTTTCCCATTCTGTTCCTTTTAAGCTGTTGTATTGGCTTAAAGATTCAGAAAGCATGCTAGCGTTAAGTTGTTTTAATTCTGCCGCCAATTTTTGCTCTTCTAATTGCTCGAATAAAAAATCAAACATTAAATGGTAATTGTGAAGCATCGAGTCGGTAGTAATGAAATTAGGCGTATAACTATACCGATTCGATTCGTAAAGTGGGAAAAATTCATTATTGTAAGAAGGCTTAACCACAAAAGCATTTTTCACGAGCAGGTTTTTTGCCTCTGCGGAAAAAGAGAAATTGCCTGCATTTGAAATGTTGCTTAAATCGTTATTAACAGAATAAGCTGGGACTTTCGGGCTCACATTAACTGGTATTTCGTCGTATGTTGCGAACTTAGAAGCGAACGCGACAGCGGGATTATAAATATCTTCCGCAGTTTTCTTTATGATCTCTTGCCCGAATTTCGGCAAAACAAAGTAAATGGCCAAAACAATAATAATAACTGCTCCCAAAATGCCTGAAATAATTAAGAGTTTTTTCTTGGGCTTTGGGTCAGGCACAACCGGCGGCATTTGTTGAAGATTTCCCGACATTGGTTGATTAAAATTTTGGTTTTCCATATTTTTTATTTAAATTTATGACTTTGTTTATAACCTATATCTTTTTGGCATTTTTGATAATATTTATTATTACCATTTTATTTTGTATCTGACAAAAATAATCCGACAGGCTCGCCGCCGAGCAAATTGGTGTTTTTAAAATTTTGGCGATCTTTGTTAGAAAAAATCAAAATTCATTTTAAACAAAATTCTGGCTGATTATTCTCATCGTTAGCAAAATGGTAAAACTAAAGATGAACGCTCAGACTGACAAAAACAATGAGTCGCCAGCACAAAGGAAAGTAACAGTCGCCCTGTAACCTTGTAAAAGATTATCAGTATTAATAAAATTCTTTCTTCATAAACCTGGCCAAGGCATTAATAGTCGTTATCTCAAAAGCCTTAGGGCGGGGAATAAGGTTATTGGTGAAAAAACCAATTGCGCCGCCTTTTTGTTTGACATTATCTTCTTTCATTATTTCATTCATAACGGTTCCTAATTCTTTGCCCCGTTCTACTTCCTTAATAATACCGTCGGGCATTAAAAGCCCGTTACCGCGGCCATAACCCCAAATCCCATTTCTATCTATTACGGCAACAAAACCGGTAAGAAAAACACCTATTTCTGTTTTCTCCAATCCGCCTTCTAACCCTACGCCAAAATCCGCCTTCAATTCTTCTATGGCTTTTTGCGCCCTGTTTTTGGCTCCAGCAACTATTTCATCAAATCCGATTGGCATTTCTGACACCTCCGAGGAGACGGAAACTCCAATAACCTGGCATTTCCCGAAAACCTTGCCAAAAGCCTGAGTTACCGCTTCAATTTTAACTGGATTTTGAGAACCTACAGCAATTATCATTCTTTTGGTTTTGAATAGGACCCTCTTTCGCTAAAACTCCGAAGTTCAGCAACTCTTCAGGGTTTGAACAACCCCCGCGTTAGAAATTTAGGTGAAAGGTACAAAATTATTTGACAATTTCCACGTTCCTACAACGTTTAAATTTGCTTTGCAAATTTATTTCGTGGTGGACCCAGCCAGAATCGAACTGGCGACTGGTCAATGCGAATGACCCGGTATGCCACTTACCTATGGGCCCTCGAAACTTCGGCCGGCGCAATGCGAATAGTTTTGCCCTCCGTAGTTTTAACGAAGGAGGGCGGCGTATTACCACTTTACTACGGGCCCGCTAAAATTATCGTGGATTCACTATTTTTAAACAAGTCTTATCAAAAATTTATAGAAATCGGAACAAGCGCTCGGGCGAGCAAAAGTAAGAGGGTTGGCCCGCTTCGCCGGAGCTTCAGCAAGGCGAGGGGGAAAGGAATTCCCGCCCTGCCCTCGCTTTCGCCATCGCCGAAACTTGTCCTGAGTAGTGCCAACGAAGTTGGTGTACCACCTTAATATTAATCAATTGCTTATCCGTTTACAACCTTTTTGGACGTATTGATCAGCACGTTGTTAATTTCCGTGTTTATTAAGCGATTGTCGAGAATTTTTTTAAGAGCGTTTAATTGTTTTGGCAATATTTTTTGTCCGCATAATTCTTTTACTCTTGAAGCAACCTTTGCTAAATCCGAAAAATCTATAACCATTTTTTCTAAGCCGACAGCAATCAAGATTTCAGCGCAACCCATGTTATTACTAACTAAGACGGGAATACCCATGCAAACAGCTTCCATAGGCACGTTGCCAAAAGTTTCAAAATAGGCTGGCGCGACGATTAATCCTTGTGATTTGTAAAAATCGCAAAGTTCTTCATATCTCATTGGAGTAAGTTGTTTTATTGTCTTGGGAATCATTTCTGTATTTGCTTTTTCGTTTATAAAGGTAGCTGAATGTTTCCAACCTTGTTCATTAAGTATTTTATGCAATTGGAAAAAAACGTCTATATTTTTTATCGCAAGCCAACGCGCAACCATTGCGATTTTTCTTTTCGCCAAACTTCTGCTGCTGATTTTTGGCACTTGCACGGGATTGGGAATGACATAACCGTTTTTTATTTGTTTTTTAAAAATTTCTTTTTCAACTATATTTTTGCAAAGATTAGAAGGAAAAATAAACGCGGTCACTGTTTTCTCAAAAGATTTTTCAATACCCAAAATGATTTCATTAGCTTTTTTATGTAAATATTGCATTTCTACGGAATAAATACCGTGATATCGTAAAACGATCGGAATTTTTAACTCATGCGCGGCAATAGAAATCAACCAAGGAAAATAAGATGTGCCATTAAGCAAAATCACATTCGGGCTTGTTTTTCTCATTAAATCCTTAATATCTTTTATAGCTGACAGATAATATTTCTTAATATCATTCAAATTTTTAGCCGTATTAATTATTTTTTTAAATGGCAAATCATGAATATTTAAAATATAATGCTCAAAAAACCTTGGGTCCAATTTTTGAAGAATAATCGGACCTTTCATGCAACGTACTGTGTCAAACTCTAAACCAACAATTTCGTTTTTATCAATGATCAAAAATGACAGCAACGCGTTATTTGTAGTTGTTATGCCTCCTAAATATTCTCTGGTTATATTTGTAAATATTTTCATATTTTTTAGGATCAAAAATTAATCTGTAATTTTTCTATATACCTCCAAATATCTTTTTGTCATTTTTTCTGCAGAAAAATTTTCAACTGCATGCTTGCGGCATGCTTGTCTCATCAATTTATATTCTTCGTCCGGCATTGAATATATTTTCTCTACTGCTTCACATAAACCGGCGAAACCTGTTTTTTTAATAATCCAAGCGCCACGAATATCGTTGTCGGATGGATTAATCAAAAAACCAGTTTGACCGTCTTTGATAATTTCTGGAGCGGACCCTCTAGCAAAAGTCACCACTGGAGTGCCGCAAGCCATTGACTCAATAAATACGAATCCGAATGCTTCTTCCAATAAATTAGGAAGCAAAAAAAGCTTACTGGTTTGAAAATGCTTAATCAAACGATAACGTTCGTAGTCGACATAAAGAGAAATCAAAGAATTGTCTCTTTTTGCCTTAATTTTATTTTTAATATTTTGCTCAAACCAATCTTCAAATCCGTTTTTAATAATGCCAAATAATTTTGTTTTATTTTTTGTTTTCTTGGCCAACCGGATAGCTATGTCCGGACCTTTCCCCGGAATAAATCTACCGGCCCACATAATATTTTTTCCTCCTCTTGGATGAAAACTAAATTGTTCGGTGTCTATGCCGTGGTAGATAGTATCGATGTAATTTAATTCCGGCAAAATTTTTCTCTGATAATTACTTACGGAAACAAAAAAAATATTTTTATTACTTTTAAAAATAGAAAAATATTTTCTTGTAAATTCCTCATCTATAATATTGTGGAGAGTAATTAATATCGGTTTTTTTATAAAAGCGGCAAATGGCAGGACTAAATCACCGTCGCCGACATTTACGTGAAAGACATCGAATTTATTCTGATTCGAAAATGCCTTGGAAATAAGGGCTAATTCAAACATGATATGCTTTCCATTTTTAATTATCTTCGGATCCGACGAAGAAGGATCAAGGCCGACACTTTCAACTTTAAAAGGCAAAGAAGATGCGCCAGAAGCATAGACAGTGATATTATAGTTCTTGAATTTAGCCAAATTATTTATCAAAATAAAATTAAAAATACCGCTACCTGTTTTATTTTTCTCGTCCATATTGAATAGATTCGTACAAATGATTGCTACTTTCATATTTCAAAAAGATTAAAATGCAAAAAAGAAAAAAACGATTTCAAATTTTTCCCTGCCCCGTAGTGTTCGCCTGAGGCAGACTACTACTGGGGTTTGACGGTAAATTCTTTTATAATAATTTTCTCGGTTGTATTAACATTCCAACAAACGAGACAATGGCTAATATGCTCATTAAAATAAAAAGCCATTGGAATCCAAACGCCGTAGCAATTAAACCCCCGACTATCGTACCTACTCCAGTAACCCCATTTAAAACCAACTTCCAATCAGAATATTCTTTTATGTGCCGACCGCTATCTAGATGTTCGGCAAAAATTGCATCAAATGCGGGCGTGCCCAAGGCTTCCCCTAATCCTAAAAGTATTTGCAAAAAAATCAAATAAAAAATATTGGTTGCTAAAATAAACAAAAACCAGGTTATTGCGCGGACAAGAAAACCAGCCATCAATAAATATTCTTTTTCTTTTATGCGATCGCCAATTCTAGAAATTATCCATGTGAAAATGACTGTGGCTATCAAAAAGGCTGACCAAGTAATGCTGACGGAAAGAATGTTTTTATCCAATAATCCTACATACACGGCGTAGAGGGGTCCAAATAAACTGCCGGCAAAAACAAAAATTCCGTTGCAAATAAATAGAATCTTGAGTGACTTATTTTTCATGTTCGCCTATTAATTATAAATTAACCTAAGCTGGTTATGGCCTTTAAAAATTCCGCTGCCCAACGATAAATATTATAATTTTTGACAGATTCGCGCATTTTTTTCATGCGGCGGCGTTGTTCTGATGCTGGCATTGTTATCGCCCGATAAATTGCCTCGGCGGTTTCTTCAGCGCTATAAGGGTTAATAGTAATCGCGCGCTTAAAATCTCGCGCCGCGCCAGTAAATTGGCTCAAAACCAGCACGCCCAACTCATCATTTCTGGCGGCTACGAATTCCTGTGCTACCAAGTTCATGCCATCGCTTAGCGAAGTGACTAAACACACTTGAGCTGCCCGATAGAGTGGATAAATTTCTTCATGAGAATGATGCTCTTTTAAAAAAACTATGGGTTTCCAACCATTCTTTTCAAACTTTTGGTTTATTCTTTCTGCTTCTCGAGTTACTTCTTCATTAAACTGCCGGTATTTTTCTACGCCTTCACGGCTAGGAGATGCAATTTGCAGGAGAGTAAATTGTCTTATATAATTTGGATGCGTGTCGAAAAAAAATTCTACGCCCTTAAACTTTTCCAGAAGTCCTTTGGTATAATCTAAGCGGTCTATGCCTATGCCTAAAATTTTAGATTCCAGCTTTAGGCTTTCTAGGAGTTTTGATTTTGGCTCTTTTTCCGTTATTTCGTTGTTTGTAAAAGCAACGCTAATAGGAAAGGATTTTATATACGAAGTATGCTCCTTATATGTAATCGCGAATTTTTCTAAATCAACAAGAGATTCTATTTCTTTGTTAACAGTCTCGAAAAAATTATTGCAATATTGTTGAGTATGAAAACCTAAAACATCAGCCCCCAGTATTCCCTTTAATAGCTCCTTGCGCCAAGGACAAATACTAAACGCCTGCGCATTTGGCCAAGGAATATGCCAAAAAAACCCTATCTCCGCGTCTGGTCGGCTTTTTTTAATCATTTCGGGCAACAAAGCAAAATGATAATCTTGAATTAGCACAATCGGTCTTTGTATATTCTTAATCTCCATTAAAAGCGATTGAGCAAACTTACCATTTACTTCGCGATACACCATCCAATCCTGCTTGCGAAATAACGGACGAATATGGGCCAGGAGGCATAGCGGATACAATCCTTCGTTTGAAAAACCATTATAATAACCTTTTATCTCCCTCTCGGTGAGCCAAAGACGTTTTAAAGTGTACTTTGGTTCATCTGGCGGAACTTCAATTTTGTCCTGATCATTTACCGTCTGCTTATCTGCGTCTCCACTGCCATAAGCTAGCCACATGCCGCCACACGCTTCCATAATAGGATCTAAAGCCGTAATCATTCCGCTCGCTGGCACCTCCCAATGAATTTCATTTTTAATTCTTTTATGGATATAGGGTTCGCGATTAGAGACAACAAAAATTCGACGACCCTTTAAATAAGCTTTAAAAAATTCTTTTAGTCGTTCGGCTGTCCATGGTGAATCCAATTTTTCCAAACGCATTCTGGCTTCTTCGCTAGCTGATACCCTAGCCAAAATTAAACTTTGAGCCATTTTTGATATTTCAGTGGTGATTGGTTTAAAAAAACCAGATTTTTTTTGCATTTCAAAATCGCTCTCAATATTTCCGCTACGGACCTGCCGAATAACTTCCGTCAGATTCATAATGGGCCTATAGATAATCAAATTTAGAATCAATACTACAGCCAAAGAAAACAATAGTGCTTGTAAAAATAAACGCAACAAATTGGTTTTCCAAATTTGATTGATAGTAGCGCTAATATAATCCGCTTTCTGAAATACTGTTAATACTCCTATAACTTGTTCGTTCTCATGCAATGGTGTCGCGAAAACATACACCTTGCCGTTGTCAAACGTAGAAAAATCATCTTGAGCGCTGTCTGAATCCATTGCCTTCTTAGAGATAACCGTATCTTGAGTCAAACTTGACGACAATCCAGTTGAAGTAGCAAACAAAACACCTTTATTGTCATATACTGCAAAACCCAGTAACTGTTCTTGTCCTGTAAATTTATCGAGCACATTTTGCAGGGTTGTAGTTGCACTATTTAGATATGAAGGCCGGATAGATTCTTTAAGGCTATCGACTAAAAGTGCAGTGCGAAACTGCAAATCGTCAACTAATGATGTCTGCTGTTGTTGCACTTGCCAGAGAGTGAAGCCGAGTACCACAAGACTGACAATTACTACTACCGTTGCGATGATGAAAAAGAGTTGTTTCAGCGAATTTCTTTAATTTTCTTACCGAATTTTCTTACTTCTCTGTTCATAATAATCTTGAATAAACTAGCCCCATAATACAATTTAGTGCAAAGTAAGTCTAGAGAGGGCAATAGGTCTATAGGAATGGCAAAACTTATCCTAAAGATCTTTATCCTGAGATTAGGCTCAAAAGAAAGTTGTCCCAGTATAATAACTATTGCAGATACCTTTCAGGGCGCCCAGATTTGCACTGGGACAGCTGACTCCCGAAGCCAGTATACTACTGTTATATTACGCCCTGTATCTTTAACTAACTGACCCAATACTTTTCTTTTGTCATTTCATCTTTCTTCTGCTCAATAGTGGAAACTTCTTTCTTAGCTTTATCGGCCAATCCTGCCAGTTCTTTATCTGAAAGATTGGCCAGCTCTTTAATTCTGCCGGTTAAAAATACCTTTTTGTTTCTCTTTGGATTTTCCAAAACTTCTGTTAAAAGAATTTCCAGAATTTGACCGACTCGAGGCCCTGGTTTTACTCCCAAAATCTTCATTACCTCGTTGCCATTAACCTTGATCATTTTAGGAGATAGGGGATCTTGGGAAACCTTGTCTATCACATATTTCAAGTGGCGTAGCTTATAAGGCTCGGCCTTGGGCACACCGGAACCGATCCTGTCTGCCATTCTCACCTTTAAAAGATCTTCAATGTTTTCCCGGCCAACGTTTTTCAAAAGCCTTCTGACAGAACTTTCGCCAACTTCGCCGACATTGTAATAAAACAAATGATACCTGACAAGTCTGGATATTTTCTCAATCTGATTCCTGGGAAATCTTAATCTTTCTAAAATTCTGCTTGTCATTTTAGCCCCCACCATTTCATGATTGTAAAAGGTAGCCTCCTCTCCCTCGCCCCTTTTAACTCTGGGTTTGGCAATATCGTGAAGAAGACTGGCCAGTTTTACCTCGAAACTGAATTTCTTCTCGGCGGCATATTTTAAAGATAAAAGATTATGCTTATAACAATCGTAGATGTGATGTTTGTTCTGAGCCACTCCATAACCTTCTTCTAGTTCGGGAATAATATGTTTTAAAAGCCCTGTTTCTCTTAAAAGCTCGATGCCCTCGGCAGCTTTGTCCGGATCAATAATTTTTATCAGTTCGTCTCTAATCCTTTCGATTGAAATTGATTTCAACAAGTTGGCGTTTTTAATAATCGCTGCCTTAGTTTCTGGTTCTATTTGAAATCCCAGGGTTGTCGCCAACCTGACTGCCCTCATTAATCTTAGGGCATCTTCAGAGAACCTATTATTGGCATTGCCAACTGCTTTAATAATTTTAGCCTCGAGATCCTTCTGACCGCCAAAAGGATCAATAATCTCAATCTTACTTTTGGGCTTTAACCTAATAGCAATGGCATCAATGGTAAAATCTCTTCGGGCCAAATCTTCGACCACGCTCTTGCTAAAACTAACCTGATCTGGATGGCGCTTGTCAGTATATTTGGCCTCAGCCCTAAAGGTAGTCACCTCAATCTCTTTCAAACTAGCTTTCCGGCTCTTGGTTCGAACTGTAACCGTCAAGAATTTGTTTTCATAGAAATTATCTGGAAAAACCTTTTGAATTTCTTCTGGTTTAGCTAAAGTAGCCACATCCCAATCATTAGGATCCTGGCCAATAAGAAAATCTCGACTGCAGCCGCCAACAATATAAGACTCAAAGCCTGCTTTTTCCAGCTTGTTAACAATTGATTTTACTTCTCTTGGAATTGTCATAAGTTCTACGAATTACAAATTAGTACGAATATACGAATTCAATTAAACCATAGCTTAAAATCGGTTTTTCTTCAATTCACCCCCCACCACTAATCCGCTTAATTGATAAAATTCTTTAAATCACTTGTTAGCTTCAACATAAAATAAATAAAGAAACTGGTAAAAGATTAGCGGGGGGTTGATTCAAAACAAAAATCAGGATATTGTAAAAAAAGATTGCCCCCGTAGCTTAATGGATAAAGTCCTGGTCTTCGGAACCAGTTATGGAAGTTCGAATCTTCCCGGGGGCACCAATATTATTGGATTATTAAAGTATATCTCATGTTATCTTAAAAATATTGGTTTTTAAAAAAAGATTCGAAAGCCGGACTGAACGCAGTGAAGGAGGCGGGGTCGCGAGTCCTGCTGGAAGCGGAAACTTGTGACCGAATCTTCCCGGGGGCGCTGTTTCCTAAACAACTCTCTTTAAAGAATAAATAAAGTCTGTTAGAATAAATCAGGTAATAATATCTTAAAAATAAACAGGAGTATGAAAAAATTTATTTTTATTTCCCTATTAATGGTTTTCTTAGCTTCGAGCGTCTCGGCCGGCATTGTTCCCTGCGGGCTCAGCGTAGATGACCCGGACCAAGATGGGGATCAAACTGTAAAATGTACGCTTTGCCACCTTTTGGTTATGGGCAAAAATATTGTTGATACTCTTTTATTAAGAATCATCCCGCCTCTAGCGGTTTTGTTTGCCGTTATTAGCGGCGCCTATTTTATTCTCGGCGCTGGCTATGATTCTTCTTTAATAAGTAAAGCTAAGGCTGTAATTTGGTCAGTTGTCATTGGGTTGTTAATTATTTACAGCTCCTGGTTAGTAGTTAATTTATTCTTTAGTGTCATCGGTGTTGCTGATTGGACCGGATTGAAGGGAAATTGGTGGCAAATTGATTGCTCGACATCTTATGTTCCACTAAACTATGCCATCGAAAATTCAAATCAACAACCAACAGCGCCAAACCAAGCAGCTGCTTTTTTAGGAATTACTCAACCAATGGCTAATGAAGAAATACCTGAACCTAATTTTTAAAAAATTTCTGTGACTAAAAAATTTCTGATTATCTTCTCTCTTGGTATCTGTCTTTTTGTACCCCTGAAAATCCAAGCAACTGGTAATCTGCAACTCATTTCCCCCAACGGCAATGAAGAATGGAAAGTCGAACAGAATTACGAAATCTGCTGGCAAGCCGATCCAATAATTGAAAAAATAAGCTTAGTTTTGTATCGCAATCGACAATTAATTGGCGTGATTGCCAGAAATATTCCTGCTTCTGACGCCAAAATTACTTGGACGCCAGGATTCGAGTTCACAGAGAATGATAACTACAGAATTGGCGTTTATGAATATCCTTTTAGCCAAGGTAAACTAGTTGATTATAGTGATGCTCCTTTTACCGTCAAGAAAGATACGCTTTCTACAATAATAGAAACAAACTTTGATCTCGGAGTTGATAGTAACCATATCCCGCCTGAGTCGGTTTTATATTTCAACCCGGAAAAAAATTCCGGCTGGTTCTATGTCGCCCAAACAATCCCGGAAAACAATCTGTCTTTCTGGGCTGCGGCAGTACGGTCTTTGTCAACCCAACCAGACGACAACACTGCTCAGCTTCTCTATGGAATCACCGATACTTCTACTGGCGAACATTATTCAGGCATGATTGAAAATGGCTTGTTTTCTGAAAATGCGGAGGAAATCAACCTCTATTATGAAAAAGACGGTCGCGAACTTTTAAGATTCAACCAGATAGGAAATGATTACAGCGAATTTGAATTAAAGGTTTATCTGCCTTTGGTCATTGGTCAGCCGGAAACTTTTCAACTTCAAAAAACTTTGACTTTCTCACGACCAATTCTTTTTGAAAGCGGGGACGGTGTTATTCCTATATCTCCAGATATGGATTCTTTATATGTTTCGCTTGCCCTTGATCAAGGATTTTGGGTTGACTTTCAAAAATTCAATCTTGATCCCGACCAAATATTTTTTCGACCAGCTAACCACCGCTGGATGAGTTTTATACTAGATAAAAGCATCGGCCCCCTGAAGGCCGGCACCGTTGGCCTTGGTTGGGAAATTTTGGACGAAAACAACCAAAGACAACCGGGCGGCTACACTAACATTGACCTTTTAATTCCAGGAGATCCGCAAATGACAGCCAGCCAAAAACAAATCGATAAAGTGGAAATTATCGAGTTAGAATATTGGCAAAGCCCATACAAAAAATATCTAAAAAAATGGAAAATAATCTATCCTGGAGTCGAACTGCTTTTTGAAACTCTGGCTCCTAATCAAGAAAGCAATCTCGCTAATAGATTTTATTTTTACGAAGGGCAAATTAAAGTTTTTAATCCCCAAACTGGAGAACAGATCGGAACCGGCATGCTCGAACAGACGCATGACGAAACTTCTAACTAATCAAGGAATAAGCGAAGCTTAGCCTTTCCGCTTCGCGGAAACGTATAATGAAAATTTCCATTGTTGCTGACAGTCACGATAACCTGGCTACAATCCAGAAAGCGATTACCTGGCTAAACAAAGAAAAGATAAAAATACTTTTGCACTGCGGAGATGTTTGTTCTCCAAGCACGCTTAAAGAAATTGCCAAGCTATTTAAGGGCAAGATTTATCTTTCTTTTGGCAATGTTGACGGTGATCTCTCTAACATGCTAGAACCGAAAACGAAAGGGAAATTTAAAAATGTTGTTTTTTGCGGAGATTCAGGGAAAATTACTATTGCCGGCAAAAAAATTGCTTTTTGCCATTTCCCGCTGACCGCTCAAGGTTTAGCCGCTTCTAAAAAATATGATTTTGTCTTTTATGGCCATACCCACCGCCCCTGGGAAGAGAAGGTTGGCAAAACTAGATTAGTTAACCCTGGAACCCTGGCAGGAGTGTTTAATAAGGCCACTTTTGCGGTTTACGACACAAGAACAGACAAGCTAGAGTTAAAATTGATAGAACGATTATAATATAGAGCCCCCATAACTTAATGGTAAAGTAGCTGCCTCTTAAGCAGTAAATCTAGGTCCGACTCCTAGTGGGGGCACAATGTAAGAAATTTTCCTCAAAAATTTCAACGTTGTTCTTCAATTTATTACATGGCACAATGAAATAAAATTCAAAAGGCAAAAGACAAAATTAAAAATTAATTTAAAAATCTATGAAAAAGAAAATTCTTTTTGTCGTATTATTAGTCCTTGCTATCGCCGGCGTTTTTATAATCAAATCCGGTGTGGAAGCTGCCAGAAATGCGATAATAGTTAAAGGTCTATTAGAAAGAATTTCTGTCAGCCAAAGCGGAATCCAAGCCTATCCGCCCCAACCCCAAGCCCTAGAGCTGACCGAAGAAGAAGTTAACGCAGGGCTGGATTTATTATGCAGTTTGAACAATCCAATAATCCAGGGAGTAAATTTCGTGAAAAATCTGGCTGGTAGCAAAGAGCCGACGCCAATTCAACTAAAAATGATTGTTTTGCCTTGCCAGTATTTTCGCAATTTTAAAATTAAGTTTAGCGATGGTAAATACTTAGCAAAAGCTCAGCTCTTAAAACCAGTTCAAGGAAAGATTGAGGTTGAGGGAACGCTTTCCTTAAGAGATGAGAGAAATTTTGATGTTAAATTTGAAAAAGTTTTGATTGATAACCAGCCCGCTTCTTTAGAAACCGCTGTCCAGCTGGAAAATATTGCCCAGCAGGAAATTAACGGAATCGCCACAAAGATGAAAGACCTAGCGCTCCAGGAAATCACCATCTATGAGGGTAAGATCATTTTAAAAGGAATCTTTTCTTTTGATGAACTGTTGTGTTCCCTTGGTCTCAAAAATTATTGTTCAGTCCAAACCAACAATAATTACTAGGCCTTTTAAGCTAAAACTTATTTTTTTGTCGCACCACCGATTACACTTTTTCAACGATCGTGGATTACAGAATTTCATAATGATTGCTTTATCAGTGAAATAAAGTGATCAACTCGCGCATTTTCTTTAATGGCTTGACGAGGAATAACGACATCGGCATATTCAGTATACAAGTTAGATCTTGAATTAAGTAATTTCCAATAACACCTTTCTAAAGACTGGCTCGCTGTTTCGTCTTCTTTTTGTTCAAATATATCTTCAAAGATAACCGGCTTTGGCTCGCTGATATAATGATCAAACATTGCCTCTTTTATATCTTCGCTTGCCTCAATATAAATGACTAATGAGCATTGCCTGAGCTTGGCGCATATGCTTTTGTCAGCATGGATCACACTTCCGGTAGTATCAATAACCGTATTTTGTACCATATCGTTTCCTATTTGATTAAAGATACTTTCCATGGCTTTCTTTTCAAGCGATAAATATTTTTGCTGGTTAATAGCAAACTTCTCTTCGTAGGGCTGGCCCATCCAGCGAGAAACACCCTCAAGCCCTAAGAACCCAAACTCCTTAAGAACTGGGGCAAGATTTGTTTCAATCAAATCATCGCAGTTAAAGTGCCTGAATCCCATAGATTGCAGTTCCTTAGACCAATAGGTCTTGCCAATATTAGACATACCGATCAAACTCAAAACCAACTTGTTTTCTTGGAGTAATTTGCTGAATTGTTGCCTTGATAATTTCATATGTTGTTTATTAAAAACCGACCTTTCAGCTGAGGTCGGTTGTACTTAAGATTCAAATTGATCCTACAACAAACATCAGCCGTTAAAAACGGTTGTAGTTGTTGTGATAGTTGTCTGCAGTAATCCATTAAACATAATAATACTAGTTTATCTTGAAACTCAAGGTATGTCAATTTTTAAATAGTTTTCCCTCTAGTTCAAACTCTCTGGTTTTAACTATTTTCACTTTAACGAATTTCCCCAAGAGTTTTTTATTTCCCTTAAATCTGATTGCTTTAAAATTTCTGGTTTTTGCCAAGCATTCTTTCTTGTTTGGCAAATAATCATTCACTAAAACCTCAAGGGTTCTGCCAACTTCTTTCTGTAGATTACTTTTACTCGTCTGACGCAAAAGCCTGGTTAATTCAGCATGCCTTTGCTTTTTAATCTTTAAGGGCACACTATCTTTGAATATCTTGGCAGCCACTGTTCCTGGCCTGGTTGAATATTTGGCAATGTAGGCCATGCTCGGAGAAATCTTTTTAAAAACATTAAAACTGTCTTGGAACTGCTTTTCAGTCTCTCCGCAAAAACCAACAATAATATCTGTAGAAAAACTAAAATCCGGAACTCTATCTTTTAAGCTAGATAAAACTTTGAGATATTGGCCAGCCGAATATTCGCGCTTCATCTTTTTCAAGATTTGGTTATTGCCTGACTGTATAGGTAAATTAAGATAGTTATTGATTTTCTGAGCTTCAGCTAAAAAATCAATCAGCTTATCATTAAAATCTAAAACATAAGGGGAATTAAATCTGATCCAAAACTTACCCGGAAGCTTTTCCAAATCTTTAAGTAGATCAACGAAAACATAGTTTTTATCTTTTGGATCTTGCCAGCTGGAAACTGTTTGGCCCAGTAAGATTATTTCCTTTGGTCCTTCTGAGATCAGCTCTTTAACTTCGTTAAGAATATCTTTTGAGGGCCTGTTTATCTCCAAGCCTCGAGTATAGGGAACAGCGCAATAAGTGCAAAACCTATTGCAGCCAAAAGAAATCGGCACTAAACAAGAGAACTTATTATGATACTTGGGCCTAATTTTAAAATAAGAACATTCATCGCTTCGCTCTTCAAAATCTTGTTTTCTCGCTGCGACTCGAAAAGAAGAACATTCATCGCTTCGCTCTTCAAAATCTTGTTTTCTCGCTGCGACTCGAAAAGAAGAACATTCATCGCTTCGCTCTTTAAAATCTTGTTTTCTCGCTGCGACTCGAAAAGAAGCTATTTCCTCCTTGCTCAGC